>JAUVDF010000018.1 GCA_030595455.1 Fidelibacterota bacterium
CAGAAGAGCATGGCAACTTGGATCAAATTGCCAGTGTATATTCCTTTGCTGACAGTCGTTTTCGTGAGAGTCTATTTGAGTCAGGTCCGCGTATAATTACTTTTGCCAATATCTTGAAATGGAAGTCACTTCCACTTGCCCCTTTACTAAGTGATCTTATGGAGTTTGGGAAACTGGGGATGGGTTGTGAAGTTGAGATGGAGTTTGCCGTTAACTTGGGAGATAATAATGGAGATCATGCGCAGCTCTCCATTTTGCAGATCAGACCCATGGTTACCTTTGAACGACCCCACCTGGTTGATATCCAACATGCTAAAAAGAGTGATAAGGTATTCCACAGTGAGATCTGCCTGGGGAATGGTGACAATGTGGGCATTTATGATCTGGTCTATGTTGATATCGATAGTTTTAATATTCTTGAGAGTCGACATATTGCCCAAGAAATTAGTGATATGAATAAAAATTTCAGTGCAGAGAAGCCTTACCTGCTTGTCGGACCGGGTCGCTGGGGAACAGCTGATCCTTTATTGGGTATCCCTGTTGGCTGGAACCATATTTCAAATGTTAGATCCATCGTAGAAGTCGGTCTACCGGATCTCTATGTTGATCCTTCCTTCGGAAGTCACTTCTTCCAAAATATTACCTCCCTGGGAATAAGCTATTTTACTATTCCACCTCGCTTATTGAATGAGAGTATGAATATGGATTGGTTCAAGAATCAAACCCCTAACACACAAACTAAATATTTGAAACATTACCATTTTGAAGACCCCTTTATCATCCAGGTAGATGGACTAAATGGTGAAGGTCATATCTGGAGACCTGGTGCTTCAAACTCAGAGACTGATGATATTATTTAGCTACTGATTTCTTACTTGAGATGAGTCGTTTTTCGATTAGGTTTTCGCATCAAAATTAATTTAAGGAGAATGAAGGTTATGCGTAAAGTTTTATTGATTGTACTCATTATGGTTTTAGCAGTTTCTGTTAACGCCCAGGGCTCTGGTATTGGTGTCGGTTTTTCAGATGCTGGATTGGAAGGTAAATATTGGATGAGCGGATCAACTGCTTTAGCAATTCACTGGAATCTTGACACGCACATTGGTGTTGACTACTTATTAAATCAACCAGATATGGTTCAACTGACTAGTGCTCCAACACCTGTTTACTATGGTGTAGGTATTGGTTTGGGAACACATAAAGGTTTCGATGAAAATTTCGATGAAACTACTGAATTAGATCTAAATATTCGTGGCGTAGCTGGTATTGGCTACTACGTATCTGCTTTTCCTGTGGACATTTATCTAGAACTTGTTCCTTCTATCGGTGTTCTCGGAGGTGGTGGATTTGGTGTTGGTGGTAACTTAGGTTTCCGCTACTTTTTCTAAAACCTAGTTAGTATTATTTACATAAAAGCCTCCTGCTATGAACAGGGGGCTTTTTTATTGATAATAGGCCTGTTCAAGTTTACTATTTGGGCTAAATATGTTCATTGATCTTTAGATGGTGAACATGGTTATTTAACAACTGAGAATGATTATTTTTATAAGGCTTATTAATGTCTGAAACTATTCATAATTTTCACATTCCGGTCATGGGCACTGGACATTCAATTGATACTCCAATTCGTTTGGCACACCTTGGAATCACATCTGTCATCTCAATCATTGATGATATCCTCTTGGAAAGGCTTAGAAAGTACTATACGGCTGAATATAATCTTCCCTTTCAACGGATTTCTGCTCGTGAGGAAGATGGCCGCGCTAAACGTATTACTGCCTATCTGGATATGGTCCATGATATTGTACAAATGAAGATGGAAAACGTTCGAGCTCTTCCGTTCTTCGAGAAAAATGAAAAATCACGTTATTTTGAGTTACTGCCGGATGCGAGCAGCCTGAAAAAGGCCTATAATGACCTTCTGGCCACAAAACCCGGAGATTTACGCGAGAAATTCGCTCATGAATTGAGTCAGCGAATGCATCCAGGTGCCATTGATGTTAATATCATGGTCAAGGTGGACCGCTTAGCCGCTGACAAACATGGCAAACCCCTGAGTGAAGAATTCTCTGATGCCAAAGCCGCTTTACGGGGCTTTGCTAAAAGTAAACTTGAATCTGCAATGATCTTCTCAGCGGGGATCAATCAGAGTCTTTATGGTTATATGACCAAGTATAAAGATTTTTACCGAGATCATGAAGGTGAGATTAAGAAAAAAATTATTTTAAAGGTGAGTGACTTCCGCTCTGCCATGATCCAGGGACGCTATATGGCAAAGAAAGGTCTCGAGATTTCAGAATTTAGAATTGAATCAGGTCTCAACTGTGGTGGGCATGCCTTCGCATCACCAGGGCACTTGTTGCCAATACTGCTCCATGATTTTAAAGAAAAAAGACAAGAACTTGGCACGCAATTTCAACCCATTATTAAGCGCTTCTATGATAAGGTAGGTTGGGAATACCCGGAGAGTCTTGAGCATCATCCTGAGATTACGGTACAGGGTGGGATTGGTAATTACGGAGAAGTTCAGCGTCTTGAACAAGGATTTGGCATTGACCGAACTGGTTGGGCCAGTCCTTTCCTCCTGGTCCCAGAAGCAACTCCCATTGATACACCAACAAGACTACAGTTGATGAATTCTACAGAAGATACCTTGTACTTGAGTGGTGCATCCCCCCTGGGAGTACCCTTTAATAACTTGAAGGACTCAGGGTCTCAAAAGTGGGGCGAGGAACGTTATCTCAAGGGCAAACCGGGTTCACCATGTCCAAAAGGATTTTTGGTTTCGAATACAGAATTTACTGATCACCATATTTGTACTGCATCTTCTGAATATATGGGTCATAAGCTTAAAGAGATTAATACTAATTTTGAGCCTGGAGCCACGAAAGATGCTGCAATTAGTAAGATGTTATCAAAGGCCTGTCTCTGTGAGCATCTTGGCAATGGTGCCCTTATCAGTTTGGGCATAACTCCAGCTGAACGTTCACCACAGGCAATCTGCCCCGGCCCTAACCTTTCCTGGTTTAACCGGAACTATTCGCTAGAAGAAATGGTCGATCAAATCTATGGCAGGGGAAAAGATTTATTATCGAGCGAACGTCCCCACATGTTTGCCAAAGAAATCCAGCTCTATGTGGATCATTTTCAATCTCTTGTTGATGATGCCATTGACAATTTGAGGCAACAGAAAGCCTTACATACCTTCTATGATAATATGCAGGCGGGCTTCGATTTTTGTAAACAAATAGCCAAGGATATTGCTTATCATGGTGAAAATCTACCCTCACTAAGTGAAGCAATTGACAAACAGGGTAAACGGCTGGACGAATTTTATGAGAATTTTAAAGCTCAAATTAAGGTCGAAGAACCTGCCTGATAAAGCTTGCTTAAATATTTTGCATAAAAAAAGCGCGGAGAAGCCCCGCGTTTTTTGTTCACAACAAGTTTTAGTCTTATTGTGATTAGACAACTACAACTGGATAAACTTTTTTATGAGATATAAAAAAAGCGCGGAGAATACCGCGCTTTTTTGAGCTATATCTTCTGAATCAGGTCTTAAACAACTCCCTGATCCATCATTGAATCAGCAACCTTCAAGAAGCCAGCGATATTTGCACCAGCAACATAGTCACCATCAAAACCATAGCGTGCTGCAGTTTCAATAGAATTGGTATGGATGCTTTTCATGATATTGTGGAGACGTTCATCCACTTCTTCACGTGTCCAGGATAAACGAAGACTATTCTGAGACATCTCAAGACCTGATACAGCAACACCACCGGCATTAGCTGCTTTTCCAGGACCATAGAGAATCTTACCAGCCTGGTAGACTTCAATCGCTTCTGGAATAGATGGCATATTGGCACCTTCGGAAACGACGAAACAACCATTCTTGATCAGTGCTTCAGCATCTTCCTTATTTACCTCATTTTGGGTTGCACAAGGTAAAGCCACATCACACTTAACATGCCATGGACGTTTGCCTTCATAGTACTCACCACCAAATTCTTCAGTATACTCTTTGATTCGACCGCGACGGTTATTCTTAAGATCCATAACCCAGGCTAGTTTTTCACGATCAATTCCAGCTGGATCATAAATGCTACCGGCTGAATCAGAGAATGTTACTGGCTTACCACCGAGATCCAGAACCTTCTCAGCAGCATATTGAGCTACATTACCACTACCAGAGATAGTGACAATTTTGCCCTCGAAGCTATCACCGCGAGTCTTTAACATTTCTTCGGCAAAATACACAGTTCCGTAACCAGTTGCTTCAGGTCTGATCAGACTACCACCCCAATTCAGGGATTTACCGGTCAAAACTCCTTCGAAGGCGTTACGTAATTTTTTGTACTGGCCAAACATGAAACCAATCTCACGACCACCAACACCAATATCGCCGGCAGGGATGTCAGTATTTGGACCGATATGACGGAATAGCTCGGACATAAATGCTTGTGTAAAATGCATCACTTCAACATCAGATTTACCTTTTGGGTCAAAATCTGATCCACCTTTACCACCACCCATTGGGAGTGTGGTCAAAGCATTTTTAAATACTTGTTCGAATCCAAGAAACTTTAGGATTCCAAGATTAACACTGGGATGAAAGCGCAAGCCACCTTTATAGGGACCAATAGCACTGTTGAATTCAACCCGAAATCCACGATTGACTTGTACGTTACCTGAATCATCTACCCAGGGAACACGAAACATAATCACACGCTCAGGTTCAACGATACGTTCTAATATCTTTGCTTCCCGATAATGGGGATTACGATCGATCACGGGCATCAAAGAAGTTACGACTTCTTCTACTGCCTGGATGAACTCTGGCTGGGCTTGGTTCTTTGCCTGGACACCAGCCATAAATTCTGCAACATGATTAGACATGTTTACCTCCTAAATATTGGACTTCAGCTCTAACTCCGCTCTCCTGTTGCCACATATCTATTGATGGGCATGAGACTACAGTCGCTGAATGGTCCGGTGTTTTATTCTTTTTTTTCATTGTCAATTAGTGAGACAAATCTTGTGCCATTTAACCACAAATGACGAAAATATCGGTGCGTTTATAATAAATGTTTTACAAACCAATACCGCATAATTATTTCACAAATTTGAATATTTGATTTAATACTAATTTAATTACTCTGATTATTGCGTCTTTCAGCAGCTGAGCATCAGCAATTAATTTGGAAGTCATCACTCTCTCCCCTATTTTATTATTCTTAACAAAAAGGAATAACTGGTGAGCAAGTCCCTGCAAGACCTCATAGACAATCTTAGTAAAGAGCCCCTTAGTCATGGCTCAGTGCTTCTGCAATATTTTAAAGGCTTGCCGCAACACAGTCCTGACGACTTACAGTTATGGGTCCGAGATATTCTCAAATATGGTGCTGAAATTCTTGCCTCAGAGAGTGAGGAGTTGCAAACTCTACTTTTGGAACAAGGCTGGAATCCTGATTTTACTTCACTGATCAAAGAAAGTGGAAAACACAACCAGTGGTTTGACCTGGAAATGGACTTAATCCGGACCCTGAATTATACACCGGGGACACTCTTCTATCGACGTGCCACTGAACTGGGGTCAAAATCTCTTTTTACTTTTAAGCGAGACCGGGAGTGGCAAAAAAGATCATGGTCTGCTACCAGAACTACTGTGGATCATCTGGCTGCCGGCCTTATAGACCTTATGGGAAGTACAAACCCCCGTATCGCCATCCTCTCCGAAAATCGGCTTGAAGTTGCCTATACTGATATAGCATGTCTAGCCTATGGGTTTGTGAATGTCCCCATACAACCTGCCGCACCACCTGACCAGGTCGAGTACATTATACAACATGCTGAGATAGAGGGTATTTTCATCTCCGATTCACAGCATTTGAAAACCATTGAAAGTGTTTTAACCAGACTACCAAACCTGAAGCACATTATCACCTATGATGATGTGATATCCACAAATCCCAAGGTGAAATCTTTTAAAAGCTTAATTGATGAAACAGGTAGTGAAGCAACTTTGGATTGGCTGGAAGGTATACGTCTCTCTGTATCGCTTGACAGCATTGCCAGTATCATGTATACCTCTGGAACTACTGGTCATCCCAAGGGAATCGTCTTTACCCATGAAAATATAATTTCTAAAAGATTTGCGCGAAGTCTGGCTCTTAATCTTGGCCAGGGTGACCGATTTTTATGCTTTCTACCACTTTTCCATACTTTCGGCCGATTTTTAGAGATGTGGGGATCCATATTCTGGGGGTCGGACTATGTTTTTTCCAGCGGTAAAGGAATTCAGTCTTTACTAAGTGACCTTAAGGATATCCAACCTTCAGTCCTCATCAGTATTCCTAAACGTTGGCAAGATATTTATGAAAAAACAGCTACAATCGTTGATGTCAACCACGAAGATTATGAAACCGTACACCCTGTGTTATCAGAAATAATTGGTGGAAATTTGCAGTGGGGTTTGTCAGCAGCCGGATATTTGCCACCAGAGGTATTTCGCTTCTTCCAGGCCCATGGAGTCAACCTACATAGTGGCTATGGGATGACAGAAGCGACCGGTGGAATTACCATGACACCAACCAAGGGCTATATCGAAAATTCGGTTGGGGTTCCACTACCGGGCATGGAGATCAAACTAGTCGATGATGGTGAACTTTGGATCCGTAGCGCTTATGTATCAGGGAGTTATTGGAATCCGCCTGAAGCTGATCACCGTCCTGAAGGATGGTTTACAACTGGTGATATATTCCAAAAACTTGAGAATAACCAGATTGAGATTGTAGATAGAAAAAAAGAGATTTACAAAAATGCCAAAGGTCAAACGGTAGCTCCTCAAAAGATTGAGAATATGTTTCGTGATTTTGACAGTATTCATCAATTATTCATTGTCGGTGATCATCGACCCTATAACACAGCTCTCGTAAGGGTGAATCGTAAGCATGAAGACATCCGGCCACTCTGGAATAAAGAGCAGGAGCTCCAAGATTATGTCGCCACAGTTATTCACTCTGTGAACTCGTTTCTAGCCCCCTTTGAGCGAATTGTTGATTTTCTATTGGTCGATCGTGAATTTGACAAAGCCCATGGTGAATTGACTGAGAAAGGGACCTTTAAGCGCAGTGAGATCCTGAAGCATTTCGATACATTTATTGAAACTCTATATGAGAAACCCTATAAATCATTTTTCATCGGTGATCTGGAAGTTCAAATCCCAAATTGGATATTTCGTCAGAGAGGTTGGACCCAAAATAATCTGGAAGTGGATGGCAATCATTTAAGACACCGGAATCAACGCTTTTCTTTACAAATCGAACCACATGACGGCGGGATCCGTATTGGTAGCTTTAATTATCAATTCGAGGGTCCCGTACTACAATTTGATGACTTTGTACGCCAGCCAGCCTACTGTATTGGGAATAAAGACCTGGAGGATTTTCTAGATTACTCAAACCTGAGGATTAAGCCCCTTAGTCAAAAGCCGGAGTGGTTGCCTGGTCCATGGATCAATATCAAATCTACAGATGCAGAGCGAGCTCAGTATGAAAACGATATTCAACAGGCTCTAGAACACTCAGACAGCTCTTTGGAGACACTCAGGCCTGTCATAAATCTTATCTACTCCCAAACCTTGCATCCATCACAAGCAGCGTTTCGCCTGCTCGCTAAAATTTATGCTAATTCAGATGAAAATATCCGTAATGTTATTCGATATGCGTTCTTACGATTAATCAGATCAGATGAGCTTCAGCAATCTCGATTTGCAGTAGAGCAGGTTGTAGCTTTATATCCAGCCAATGAATTAGAAAAAATTGTGACTTATGCATTAGAGACAAAGCTAATGTTCAGCTTTGATGATGATCATTCGGCCTGGTCTAATATCAATACCCATAAGGTTTCACTCGCTACCAATTACTTGAGATGGTTATCGAATGAAGAAGCTGATTCTAAAACCCCTTCCATCTTGATTCAGAATATACTGAGTATCTTATTTTTATGGTCAAGACAGTTTCCTCAGTATTATGCTGTTATCCGCTCAGCAATGATCAGTGCTGTAGTCCATCTTCCTGAGAATACACCACTCAAATTGATGATCCTTGGGGCTTATGACACCCTCACTTTAAATTTCTCCCAGGCTATGAATAATATGGACTCTACATCAGCTAGTCTGTACGATAGCCAGACAATGAGCTGGGAGGATGTCCTCGTTTTTGATAAGACGGTCAGTAAGCAGCATCAGAAGCGTATCTATGCGGCTTTTAGCAACACTAGCTTCCTAAATGAATCGATGTATCTGTTTTTTAAAGGGAAGCAAGTCTCATTACAAGAATTACCGCCCCAGGGAGTGTGGATTACTCCCCTGCGTAGCGGAAATGGGAAGGTTGTTTATGGGGCAACTATCCAGAGTAGCGAGCGGAGCTATAAGTTCGTTATCAACCTAAATGATGAAATCATACCTGAACAAATGACCGCTGAATTATTCTGGCTATTAGCTTGTGCAAAGGATAACCAGTTCGACCAACTCGTGGAAGTATTTGGGTCCTATCAACCAAAATATGAATTGTGGTCTGAAGAATTTATACCCGGATTGACAGTTAAGCACTACCTGGAGCAGTCAGAATGGGCTGAAGACTCTGAAGAGACACCTTCCCCGGAATTTATCTGGCCTCATTTTTTATGGACTGGAATTTTTACCTATACCAGCTTTTGGAAACGAACTCGCTTTAAAAAAAGAATCTGTAAACCAATCCCGGCAAAAATCATCATCCCCATCCATGATTATCATATTGGTGGACGATTGGTTTCAATCACTGGTATCTGTGAAGAAGAAAACGAACTGGCCTTTCTAGAAAATCTTGAAACCTATTTTGCCACGGATACTCAAAAGACCTTCTCGAAATTTGATTTAGAGGTTGACCCTAAGATTATCTACTACGCTATACGTGAAGCTTTAGGTCAAAAACATACTGATAATTTCTTCAATGCGGTTCTGAGAGATCCAAATACCAGTACTGAGCGGGTGGACGAAATTGAGACCTTCCTTAAGGATGTTCAGAAACACGGCTTCCAAACCAAAACAGTCCATTTTGCCACTCGACGTTATCATCGCTGGCTATCCTTAAATAAGGGCGCTACGCTGAATGCTAAAGCTCATTTTATAAAAGATTTATATCGAGACTACAATATTCAGGGAAGCGAACCTGAGTATCCGGATGCCAGAGTACAACTTTTTTACTGGACTGTATTCTCTGAGGCGCAGGAGGCACTCAAAGAATATCTTTCAGCACTAGCGCGAAAATTGCGACACCATACTTTGGACGGAAATAGTCTCCAGAGTGAGATCAGCCAGTATATCAATGAGAATACGCTTGATACATATGAAGCCTTTTTTCTAAAACGGCTGGCCTTTCCGCAATTGCCCCCAAGTGAGGATATTGAGTTGATTGCAACTCGATCAACTGCATTAAATGAGGTTGAGATTATGATCTCGCGTCATGATAACAAAGGGGGAATATATCGAATAAGACGGGCAATCCACCCCAAAGAAATCATTCAGTTACAGCGACTTTTCGTAAAAGCCAGTATGGATGTAGGGTTTACCCAAGAACACAAATTCCTGGTTGCTTTGAACAGTACCGGGCGAGTGATCGGTGGACTATTTTATAATTTCGAGAGTGATAACCTGGTTTATATGGATAAAGTTGTCGTCTCTGAGAATCAAAGGGGCAGTGGCGTCAGTAAGGGTTTGCTAGATGAATTCGTCAACCGTATGCGCAATGATCACAAAAACATGATCGTTACCGGTTTTCTACAACCTAGTTTTTTCTATAAGTTTGGTTTTGTTATCGAAAAAGACCAGGGCGGTCTGGTGAAGTATTTATAATCGACAGGCATTGTCGATTAGTTCTGTAGCTTATTATCCTTATCGATCTGTTGTTTGATTGCATTTGATATCATAGCTTGTTGAATTGCTGTGTTTAACTCTTCCTCACTGAAAGGCTTCGTGAAAATTCCATGGGAACTAATTTCGCGACCTGAATCGAGCGTGGATTGATCTGTGTGAGCAGTGAGAAAGATGACCGGGACATTACTAATAGCAGCAATTTCTCGAGCAGCTTCAAAACCATCCATCTCGCCCTTTAGGGTGATATCCATAAGAATAATGTCAGGTTCACCAAGTTCAGCCATTTTTATCGAATCGGGACCATTATCTACCGTTCCAACTACTGTATAGCCCATATATTCGAGTCTAAACTTAATATCTCTGGCAACCACTGCCATGTCCTCAACGATCAGAATTTTTGTTGTATTTGCAGCCATTTTCTTCCCCAGATTTGAACTAGCCCCACACTTATTTTTCTATCTAATCCTGTAAGTTACCATATAGTTGTATAATTAAACAACTATTTATGATCTATTCTCTAATTAATCCCTATTGATGA
Source organism: Fidelibacterota bacterium (assembly GCA_030595455.1). GTDB lineage: Bacteria > Fidelibacterota > UBA8477 > UBA8477 > JABMPR01 > JABMPR01. The sequence goes on from JAUVDF010000018.1 coordinate 10,455, forward strand.
TATGTCATTCTTGGACGGTAAAGTCTGTAC
>JAUVDF010000014.1 GCA_030595455.1 Fidelibacterota bacterium
AAAGCCCAAAAATGGATCACCGACAGTCTATATGAGTAGACTGGCCGTTGAGCCGCTTTCGGCATATAATAATACATAAGACCGAGGTAGGGTGTAGTGAGAAAGAAAGCCACGGCGTTGTGGCCATACCACCATTGAACCAGTGCATCCTGAACACCAGCATAGAGCGAATAACTCTTACCAAAGCTTACGGGAATCTCGAGGGAGTTAACAATATGCAACATGGCGATGGTTACAAAAGTGGAAATGAAGAACCACATGGCAACATACAGGTGCTTTTCACGGCGCTTAATGATCGTCCCGATCATATTCACGCCCCAGGCTACCCAGATTAATGCAATGGCGATATCAATGGGCCATTCCAGCTCAGCATATTCCTTGGCGGTTGTAATACCGGCCGGTAGGGTAAACACTGCTGATACAATAATAGCCTGCCAGCCCCAAAAATGAACCCGACTCAGAACATCTGAAAAGTTTCGAGCTTTGAGTAGTCTTTGGGCAGCATAATAATACCCCATAAAAATACCATTACCAACAAATGCAAAAATAGCTGCGTTAGTATGTAAAGGACGCAAGCGGCCAAAGGTTAACCAGGATGTACTAAAGTTCCACCAAGGTGCTGGTAATTGCAGTGCTATGGTTAAACCAACTAAAAAAGCAGTCACTCCCCATATAACTGTAGCCCAGAAAAACATTCGTACGATTTGATTATCGTATCGGAATTTTTCCATCTCCATTATTCTTTCTCCTCCTCGTTACTTCCCGAAACAGATTCGGGTTCCATTTTCTTCGATTTTTTCTTATCATCAAATAATATTCTTACCGATGGTGTGTACTTGTCATCAAACTGACCTGAACGCACCGACCAGATATAGGCCGCCAAAAAAATAAGCGAGGCCGTTAGACTGGCCGCCATTAGTAAGAACATTATATACAAATCAACAGCTCATGATTCTTCAAGTTAATCTCATCATACGCGCACGCAAGCTTGTCAAGAATGTCGTAAAAATAACAACTGATATGGAACTCGCCGGCATAAGGATAGCCGAGACCAGAGGTGAAAGTTTACCAACAACAGCAAATCCAACACCAACTATATTATACAAAATTGAAATTATAAAGCTGGCTACAATGACTGACATTGTGGCTTTGGACATCTTTATAAATGAAGCTAATAAATGCAAATTATCACCGGTCAGGATTGCATCACTGGCCGGTGAAAAGGCCGATACATCATCTGTCACAGCCACACCAACCTCGCTGGCCCGCAGCGCGCCGGCATCATTTAAGCCATCGCCAACCATAAGTACATGAGCACCAGACGCTTGAATGTTGGCAACAAAAGCCAGTTTGTCTTCTGGGGTTTGACGAAAATATAAATCTTCTTCATTACCGAATAGATTCACCAGGTTTGCTTTCTCTCTTTCAGTGTCTCCAGACAAGAGAATCGTCTTAAAATTACTAACCAGAGCTGCCAACATAGGACGCAAGCCCTGGCGATACACATTGGCAATTAAGAACAGACCTTTAATCTTTCCATCAATACTTAAATAAACTCTTGTTTTCAAGTCCTCAGCATCGATTTCCTCTGATATCAAGCCGAGCCAGGTACCAGATCCGACTTTAAGTTCGTGCCCCTGAACCAAGCCCTTGATCCCCTTACCGGAAAGTTCATCAAAACTTTCAACCTTTAGTTTTGAGTCAACATCTAAAGCCTGAAATATTTTTTGGCTAAGTGGATGAGTTGAATGTTGAACTAAAGATTTTACCATTTGTTGTTCATTGCTTGACAGGGTCTCACCAGAAAATTCGATTATATCCTGTCGAGCTTCAGTCAGGGTTCCTGTTTTATCCATGATAACCGTATCAATTTTAGAGAGGGCTTCAACGGCCTCTGTGTTTTTAACATAGAAACCCTGTTTGCCAAAAATGCGCAAGGCGGTTCCCAGGGCAAATGGAGATGACAGAGCCAGCGCACAGGGACAAGCCACAATTAATACTGCAGTAAATACTTTAACCGCCACAGCTGTGTCAAATTGCAGCCAGTACAAAGCCGCGATGATAGCAATTGCCAAGACTCCAAAAGTAAAGTAGTGGCTGACCTGATTGACCAGCTTTGTCAAATGGGAAAATCGCGGTTTATTAAAAACATCATTATTCCATAATTGAGTAAGGTAGCTTTGGGACGGCTCTTTGATTACCTCAAGCTCAATAGTGGTTCCAACCTGACGTCCTCCGGCATAAATAAAATCACCGGCAGATTTACTCACTGGGTCAGATTCACCGCTAACAAAACTATAGTCTATAGTTGTGTCTGATTTTAAAAGTACGGAATCAGCTGGAATTAATTCCTGGTTGCGAACAATTATCCGATCCCCGGGCATGAGCTTGGATACTGGGACCACCGCTTCAGTATTGTTCACCTTGCGAGTAACTGAAAGGGGGAAAAAGGATTTATAGTCTCTTTCAAAAGAAAGGACATCGTAGGTCTTTTGTTGAAATATTCTTCCAATTAACAAGAAAAAGACCAGGCCCGTGAAAGAATCCAGATATCCAGCCCCGGTCTGGGTTAGAATCTCCCAGGCACTTCGGAAAAAGAGCATTCCAATCCCCAGAGTAATTGGTACATCAATATTTACTGTTTTGGATTTGATTCCAGCCCAGGCTGAAGCATAATAGTCCCTGGTGGCATAAAGCAAGACCGGTAATGAGAGGGCCAGGCTCAAATAACCAAATACCATTTTAAAGAGAGGGTCAACATCACCGGCTCGTGACAGGTATTCAGGAAAACTGAGAATCATCACATTGCCAAAAGCAAAGCCAGCCAGACCAATTTTTAAGTACAGTTTTTTTTCTGCGGACGACTGTTCGCGTTTGCCAACTGTATCCAGACTAATAAGGGGTTCATAGCCCAGAGCAGAGATAAGCGCAGCCGCCTCACTCAATTGCATATCTTCCCGATTATAGCTGATGGCGACTTCCTTGCGAGGGAAGTTAACAATAGAGCTGTATACCCGCTGATCCATATCGTGCAGTTTTTCCAGCAACCAGATACAGGAAGTACAATGCATTGCCGGTGTATGAAAAGTAACTTTCTCGACTTTACCGTCAGAAAATTCTACCACCTGGTCCTTGACTACCTGATCATCCAAATAAGCAAAGCGGTCTGTGATTAAATCCTGTTTAGGGGTAATTCCAGGTGTTTCTTCTATATCGTAATATTCACAGAGTTCATTGGCATTCAAAATTTCAAATACTGTTTTACAGCCATGACAACAGAAATACTTTTCACCAATACTAATTTTTTGGTCGGGACAGATGTCACCACAGTGAAAGCATGACAATTTTTCGATCTGCTTGTCTGAGGATTTATTTGTCTGATATTGATCAAACTTTACCGTCACTGCCGGTCCTTTGATCTTTTGGATGGTAAGGGGACGCCACACATTTGTTCTGGGTCAGAGTTGAAAATGCTGGTAGTTAAAGCCAGGTTAGTTTCAGAAAGCTCTTTAATTGTCTTTTTTCCTAGAATCTTCTGAACCGCCTGCTGGGCTTCATGCCATACCAGGTGAACAGCGCAATAAGCAGAAAAGTCACAGGCATCTTTCCCTTGCATACACACATTGAGATAGATTGGACCTTCCACCGCTTCGATCACTTCCAGCAGGGTTTTATTTTCGGCACCCTCAGCTAATCTGACACCACCACCATTCCCTTGAACGGAATTGACAAAGCCCTGTTTCGCAAATTGCGAGACAATTGAACGTAGAAAACGTTGTGGTATGTTCTGGTTTTCGGCGATCTCACGAGCGGAGATTAGGTCACTCCTATCGCGACCAGCCAAATAGACCATGAGTCGTACTGCATATTCCCCGGCATTTGTTAAACGAAATGGCACTTGTTTTCCCCACAATGCGTAATGTTTTAACTTAATATTTTGCTAAAAGCACATCAGTGCTCAGTCAAAATAACATTAAACAATTCAAATGCCATGCAATTAGTATTGTTTCAGCTATTTCCTTGAAATTTTCTAATGAATAGCTCTAACGAGTTCAGCCAGAAGCACTTTCAGATTCAAACGCTATTTAACTGTCAGCAATCACTACTTAGCGAGGCTAACCTCCAGGTAACGCATTTCATAGGCTTCCTGTGATTTTAACTCATACAAAACCTGTAAACTGCCATCTGCCTGTTCAGTGATACTAGTTGGGTCCTGACTAAAATTTACTTTCTGATCACCATATACGACTATTAAATCCCAAGGAGGTAGGGTTTGATTAATAGTAAATCGATATTGGAAGGTAGGCTCTACATGCTCGCTAAAAGGACGATAATCAAATCCAAGTTCGAGCATGGTTTGCTCAGCTTGAAAGATTAACCACTCACCGCTTTCATCAAGCACCCTGGTAACAGCAATCGTCTCGCCGCCTGACTTAACCCAGGTTTTATCGGCGTTCAAGGGTAAGAGTAGCTCAAAGCGAATAGGAAGCTCCTGATCATTCTTAATCTGACCGTGCATCCTAACCTTAAAGCTTTTATAAGCCGGGCTAGGCTCAACAAGCATTTCAAAAGTATCAAAAGGACTGATTTGGGGATCCCAATTCTTCAAGGCAAAAACAATGGGGATTGAAATCCAGACATCGACTGGCGTCCCGTCTCTCAAGGCTGGCTCAAAGAGGGTACGCTTTACTGCATTGGCAGCGATCTTGTCCAGTTCTGGATCAAGTTTCTCGGCAACTCTGGCTTCAGCCACAAAACCATCGCTAGTAATGAAAGCCTTGATCAGAACATTACCCTCTGTGCCTTGCTCGCGAATGGATATTGGATAATGGATACGAGTACTTAACGCTTCATAACCGCCGATGGGTTGCGGTTTAACAAGTTCAGTTTCTAGTGCTTTTCCCTGGAATAGAGTACAGCCAGGGGAAAGGGATAGCGTACTCACAATTACCATGCTGAGGGTTAAAATTCGGCTAAAATACATCCTCATAAGCGACCTCCATTCCCTTTTTTCTCCCACTGCTTAATATACGTTATTGATTAACAATAACAACAAACCAGCCCGGTAGAAATAGGTTTACGCTAAGTGGTCAAACAAATGGCTAAATGGAAAGATGCGGCATTAATAGATATCTTCAGCAGACTGTCAGTCTTTTCAGCTTAAACCTTGGGTTATTTCTCGTTCCCGCGTTTGTAATTACCCGTAAGTCTTGCCATATATTGCTGCTGTTGGTCAATTGATAGGGTTTGAATTTTTTCACTGAAGCTTGTCGCTTTTAGACCTCGCAAAACGGTCACTGTTTTGGAAAAGCGTCGAATTAATACTGTGCCATTTTTATTGATCACACAGGAAAAACCTAGATGATCTGAACTCATAAGCTATTCTTGACCAGTTTTTGTGATTCCAGAATCAGAGCGTCTTCATGGTTTCGAGATGATCAACCAGCTTTTTCAGAGACTGGGCATAATGGTCTAGTTTGTCTTTTTCTTTGGCGACCACTGCCTCAGGGGCGCGATCCACAAAATTCTTGTTGGCTAACTTGCCTTCTACCGATTTTAGCAAACCTTCTGTTGTGCTAATTTCTTTCTCAAGGCGCTCGACCTCTTTCTCAAGGTCAATGAGACCTTCCAAGGGGATAAATAATTCCATTTTTTCAACCATAGCAGAGGCAGAGAATTCCGGCTTTACCGTGTCCATTCCAAATTCAATGTCATCAGCCCTGGTTAATTTTGCTATGTTCGTTTTAGCCTGGGATAAAATATTCAGTTGCGCTTCAGAATGAACGCGTCCCACCAGTTTGATTTTTTGTGACGGTGGTACATTCATCTCAGAACGAATAGTACGGATTGCCGTGATCACCTTCTTAAGAAAATCAGCTTGCTTGGCTTCTTCCGGAGCATGAAAATGCTCAGAGACAGATGGCCATTCAGCGACAACAATATCTGGTTCATTTTCAAGTTTCACCTGTTGCCAGATTTCTTCACTCATAAAGGGTGCATAAGGGTGCATCATTTTCATAATGTCTCTAAGGACATAGACGGCAACTGACATGGCTGTTTGTTTCTGGGCTTCAGTACCTTCATATAGCCTTTGTTTGATCATTTCGATGTACCAGTCACAGAAATCATTCCAGATAAAATCCCATAAGGCGCGGGCTGTTTCATCAAAAGAGAATCCTTCAAGCAAACCGGTTACTCGCTCGATCGTTTTATTCAGACGGTGTAAAATCCAGCGATCAGCTAATTCCAAATTCTGCCATTTATCAGGATTGATATGGTCAGCGGTTAAATCAAAATCCTTGTTCATCAGGACAAAGCGACTGGCGTTCCAGACTTTGTTCATGAAATTTCGGGAGACTTCCAGGCGTTCTTCTGAGAAAAGAATATCCTGTCCTTTGGGGGCAATCAACATGACACCAAAGCGTAAGGCATCAGCACCATATTTCTTGATCAGATCCAGTGGGTCTGGCGAGTTACCCAAAGACTTGGACATCTTACGACCCTGGCCATCACGAATGATGCTAGTGAAATAGACATTTTCAAAAGGGATATCACCTTTGAATTCATAACCAGCCATAATCATGCGAGCGACCCAGAAAAAGATAATATCAGGTCCGGTAACCAAGTCATTCGTGGGGTAATAGTAATCGAGGTCTTTATCCTCTTCAGGCCATTGGTGAACGGCAAAGGGCCACAGCCAGGAGCTCGCCCAGGTATCCAGGACATCTGCATCCTGCTTAAGGCTTGATGATCCGCATTTACTACAAGCTGTAGGAGCCTCAACCTGGACCATTATTTCAGCACAATCCTGACAGGTGTAAACCGGAATTCGGTGACCCCACCACAGCTGGCGACTGATACACCAATCTTTGATGTTGCCCATCCAATGTTCATAGGTCTTGGTCCAGTGGGCTGGGTGAAATTTTATTTTGTCTTCACGCACAGCAGCTAAAGCGGGCTTAACCAGCTCGGTCATATTCATAAACCACTGTTCTGACTCGTATGGTTCAATAGGAACATTGCCCCGCTCGGAGTAACCTACTTTATGAACATGCTCCTCGATTTTTTCCATGAGGTCCAACTCATTGAGTTGTTCGATCACGGCCTCTCTGGCCTCAAATCGATCCAGGCCAATAAAAGGTCCTGGGACATTCTCGTTCAGACTGGCATCCTCATTAAAGATATTGATAAATTCCAGATTATGACGTTTACCCATTTCCCAGTCATTGGGATCATGTGAGGGTGTTACTTTAACACAACCAGTTCCAAATTCTTTATCTACATAGTCGTCAGCAAAAACAGGAATCTCACGACCAACCAAGGGCAATACAACCTGCTTGCCTATCAGATCCTGATAGCGTTCATCATCTGGATGGACTGCTATTCCAGAGTCACCTAGCATAGTCTCAGGGCGTGTGGTAGCAACAACCAGATAATCCGTTGAGTCCTTAATTGGATAACGCATATGCCATAAATGACTGTTGCGTTCCTGGTAGATAACTTCTTCATCTGAGATGGCTGATTTTGTGGCTGGACACCAGTTGACTAAACGCTTTCCACGATAAATGTAGCCTGCATTATATAGCTCAACAAATGAGTGGAGAACTGCCGTATCATAGCCCTCATCCATGGTAAAGCGCTCTCGTTCCCAATCACAGGAAGCACCTAATTTTTTGAGTTGCTCAATGATAATACCGCCATATTTGTCTTTCCACTCCATGGCGTGTTTCAAAAATTCATCACGACCTATTTCATGTTTAGTAAACCCTTTTTCACGGAGCATGTTTACTACTTTAGTTTCGGTGGCGATAGAGGCATGATCTGTACCGGGAATCCAACAGGCTTCGCGACCTTGCATACGGCGCCAGCGAATAAGGATGTCTTGCATCGTATTATTTAGAACGTGCCCAAGGGTTAAAATACCGGTCACATTAGGTGGTGGTATGACAATGGTGTAGGGTTCTTTTTCAGGATTTGGTTCTGAGTGAAAATAGTTCTGGTCCAGCCAGTGCTGATACCATTTATCCTCGATCAGTGAGGAGTCATAACGTTTACTGAGTTCTTGTGTCATTTTTTCTACATACCTTTATCAAACTAACGGAGTAACCACGACCTTTAAGCGCAGGAATTTAGACGATGGGATGGGGTGGTGTAAGGAGAAACTCTCTTAAAACTGATCACTAGGTGAATCCCAGACTTCTTCTTCAGCGTCTTCTGGTTCTTCTAACTCTTGAAACACTTCTAATTCTTCAGGCTCTTCAGCCAGCAGGGTGTTCTTGATGTCATTTTCCCAAAAAACAACCGCATCTGCTTCAAATCGAACCAGTGCTTCACCATAAGACCATTGGTTACCATCAATGATGTCTGGAGCTCCCTGTAATGCGGCTACATCAGCTTTTTTTGAACCAACATAGAAGTACTCAGGAGCGTCACTCCAGGTGGAATCGCTAGGCATGCCTATATTTAGAGGGCTTAGCTCTGATGACTCCCAGCCAATGACAGCATTTCCAGAGAAGAGTACCGTTGAATGCCCATAACGCCACAAAGGACCACTGATCTTTAGCGGAGCCCCTTGAACCAGTGAGACCCATTCTTTATCAGACCCGAGAGTAAAAAAGGTATCAAGATAAGCCACCTCTAGTTCAGCTTCCTCTTCAAAGATATCAGGAGCTATCTCTTCTGTCGGTATTACTGTTTTTGGCTTCTTGCTAAGAGCAGCCTTTTGTTCTTTTGATTTATTACGGTAAGCTTCAACCCGGTCTCTTGGTGAATCAGAAAAAGATGAGCCGAGAATGAATAAAAAGCCAATAAGAACGGCCACCAGAATCGTGGCAATTAGTGTACTCGAGCCTGGTAAATAATCAGCAAAAGAGCTCTCGTCATCATAAAAATCTTTCGAGAATTCTGTTGCCGGTTCTGGTTCCGTTTGCGGCTCCGGCTCTGGTTCTCGCTCTGGTTCGGGTTTTGGTTTTGGTTTTGGTCTAGGTCTAGCCTTGGGTTCCTCTTTTGGGGTATCATTTACTTCATGTTCGTTATGGGCTCGGGGGGGCTTACTGTAGTCTGTACTACTCCGCGGTCCTGATGACCTTGTCCTGCCTACAAAACGAAAATGGCCATGCCGGTTTAAATAATCCAGAGCCACTGTTTTGGCTTCATTAATTACTTTAATTTGCGCTTCAGCTTTTGCTTCTAAGCGTTTGTCACTTTGGAATCGATCAGGATGCCAGATTCTGGCAAGATCCTTATAGGCCTGTTTTAAGTCTGCCTTGGTAGCTTCTTTATCGACACCAAGATGTTTAAGTGCCTCAGCAATTGGCATGCCTTTTTTTGCCATGACGCGCTCTAATTCCTTTTAGTTGAAGTGAGTTCTTGCATAAGTCTTGTAATGTATTCTGTTTGTCTCTTCTTTGCTGTACAAAAAATTTTGTAATTTATAAGACGAGGCTTTTCAGGACAAAGCCCAAAACATCAAGCTGTCAGCACTTGAGCCTACTTATAAATATTAAACTGGCTGTTTGTTTCGCTTGCTACAGGTGTCTTTTTTTAAACGCCCAGACACCAATCACGAAATAGATTATTGTTATCGAAAACAGTGCTGCAAGTTCCGGTAAAATATCTGAAAGACCCAAGCCAAAGATACTGATTTTATTCAGTGCGTTTATAGCATGGGTCGGAGACATGAAACCCTGCCAGCTGATTCCATAATCTCCGAAATAAAACAAAGCCTTTGCCCGGATGGGGAATGCTGCTCCGGTGAAAAACATGAACAAAAAAAGCGGGAAATTCCCAATGATCAGAACATCGGTTACCGAGCGCATCACAGCTGCTAGAATGAGACTAAACGCGATCATGCTAATACTCGTAAGCGTGGCAATGAGTAAGAAAATAAGATATGATCCACGCATTTCAAAGCCCAGCAACATGGCTACTGATAGTGTCAATAATATTGAGATAATTCCCACTATTACTTGTGTTGCACTAACCCCAATCAAAAACTGCCAGGCTTTTATTCTGGACAGTTTCAACCTTAGGATGGTCTTCTGGTCTACTTCAGTAATAATGGCAATGGTGGCCGAAAACATGATCATTATGATGGCTAGGATAAGTATTCCTGGCATCCATAATTCAAATTCACTGATTGTACTGGAAAGTCCCAGAGCGGTTTCATTAATCGTGTACCGTTCCTCTTGTCCGGTAAAAAGCGATATGAAGTCGTCTAACAACTCCCCCACCCAAATTGCTGAGATCATGTAGGGTATGCTGGATACATCTCCTATAATCTCTATTTCCGGGGTTTGTCCGAAAGAATCATTTAAAGCGTTGCTAAAATTTAGCGGAATGACTAGCAGGGCATCCACACTTTTGTTTTTCAACTGCTTTAGGGCTTGAGCTTTATCTTGTGATAATTTTAACTTTAACGGTACCTCAGGTGTTTCCTCAACCATAGATTTTATGTATAAAGGAAACTCTGCACCTCGGTTTACGATCTTTCCCTGAGAAACAAACCCCTGGTCCTGGTTCAGGATAAGCACATCATAACTGGGCTGACTTGCTTCGTTAATGAGGTAATAAACAAAAACAAAAAAGGGCGCCAGAGCAATGGTGAGTAACAATATCCAGTAATTTCGGACTTGCTCCTTGATACTCTTTTTGATTATGGGCCAGATCATTATTTTTAAAACCTATTCTCTTAATGCTCGTCCAGTTAGATGGATAAACACATCTTCCAGGGAGTTTTTTCTCAATTGCATACCACTGTATTCAATCTGCTGTTCTTTCAATACGGTAGTAATCGCTGAAATCTTTCCCAGTAAATCTTTGTTACGTATTCTAAGTGTATTTTCGAATAATGTGACACTCTGACTGAGAGGTGCCATGGCTACTTCTAGGTTCTTCAGTCTTTCCTCTTTCGCATTGATGTCAATGCTAATTTCCAGTAAGTCACCCTCGCCCACTGAGTTTTTTAATTGTTCCAACGTGTCAAGTTTTAGAAGCTTGCCATGATCAATGATAGCAACTCGATCTGCTAGTTTCTCTGCTTCATCCATATTGTGGGTCGTAAGGATTATGGTTTTCCGCTTGGCCAGTTCTTTAATCATATCTCGAACCAATACTCGGCTCTGAGGATCTAGGCCTGACTCTGGTTCGTCCAACACGAGGATCGGGGGGTCATGGATAAGAGCCAGGGCAATATTCAATCTGCGCTGCATTCCACCAGAAAGTTTTTCAGCCAGTATGCCTTTTTTCTCATCGAGCCCCATCTGAGACAGAAGCTTCAGAGCGCTCTTTTCGGACATACTCCGAGGCAGTGAATACATCTGTCCCACATAGATTAATTGTTCCAAACATGTGAGGCGTGGCCAGTAGATGTTCTCCTGTGGGCAATAACCGATAGCTTCTATTAGGTTTTGGGGGTGTTTATCCCAGTGGATTTCGCCACTATCTGCCTGCAGAAGTCCACAGAGCATGCGTATCGTTGTTGTTTTTCCTGCTCCATTGGGACCCAGAAAACCAAGGATTTCACCTTCATGTACCTTTAGGGACAGGTCATCCACGGCAAGCAAATCACCAAATTGTTTTGTGAGATGGTCTATGAAAATCATCGTTTGTCCGTCAGTCTTAAATATAGCTAATGTGAACCACGAAAAGATGTGCTAAATCTTGTTCACACTATCACAGAACTTAAAAACGCCTGAACTGTTTTTGCCGTGACCCTGAGGGACTGCGTTAAAGTGGTTTAGCTTTCATTTCCCGCGGCAAATTGTGCATCGATTTCCAGCTCCTTGACTGAACTCTCAATCTCCTCTGCGGTGGGCATAACCCCTGTTCTCCACTTGATTATATGGCGACGAGCACCAT
>JAUVDF010000148.1 GCA_030595455.1 Fidelibacterota bacterium
AACAGGTCAACCTCCACTGGACGCTAATACCTCCGAAATGACAGCAGAACAGCAGGTCCTGGAAGAAGAATTGAATCGTTATCAGCAAAAGCTTGCTGAAACCGAAATTCGTCTACGGTATCAGACTCAGGTTATTGATAGCCTTCAATCTGAAATATCTCAGATCAAAGCTGCCGGGGAAACAGATAAAGCTTTATTAACAACCCGTATAAGCACCCTTGTAGGCCAGCAGGAAAAGGCTGGTAAACCAGCCCTGTTTACCCCTGGTGACGCTCAAACATCTGATAGTGTCTTTGCCGAATTAAATACACCCTGGAAACACGTCACTCTGAATAGACGACCAGCTATGGCGGTGAAAACTGAACCGAAATTGACTCTAAAAGAAGAGCAGGCTGCTTATAGAAGTGGTTTGACAAAATTCCATCAGGACTACTACTACCAGGCAATTGATGAGTTTAATACCATCGTAAACAGGGGTACTGATATCACACTGCGGGCGAATGCCCAATATTGGGTTGGACGTTGCTACTACGAAAAAGGCTTATATGATGAAGCAATTAGTAGCCTGGAGCAGGTGCAACGCTTTCAACACTCAGACAAATTGGATGATGCTTTAGTTATGATCGGCTTGGCTTTTAAAAACAAGGATCGCCTTCCAGAAGCTAAACTGGCATTTCAGGAGCTGGTTTTAAGACATCCTGGTAGTGAGTATCTAACTCTGGCAAAACGTTTTGTACGGGATTGATTGTAAGATGAAAGGCTGATCTTGGAGATCATATGATGAAGATTTTAAAACCATTACTGATCATAGTTATTGTGGCAACAGGCCTGACCTTAAATGCCCAGACTGCTTTGAATTTCTCAAGGCCCGGTCCCATGATGCATATTCCGACTTCAAGCTTATACAGTGAGCCTTACTTACTGCGGATTGGTGTTGCCGGTCAATCCACCAGAGGTGCCTTCGATACAGCACTATGGAATAAAGGGGCCTTTCTTGAAAGTGACATTACCCGTGATTTTCGCCTCGGTTTATCTGCTATCCAATCCGGAGCAAACAACAATGAAGCTGATTTAGCACTACATATCCAGAACCGCCTGCTCACTTATGGCGAGACAGCTGTCGGAATCGGTGTAAATGATATCGGCTTTACCACGGGTTCATCTGACTCAACATCGAACCTGGAAGATCGAGTCCGCAATTTATCATACTATGTTTTACTCAGTCGTGAAAACAACTTCTCAGACTATAGCATTAAAACCTATTTGGGTGTCGGCTCAGGACGGTACGGATCCAATTTCGGAAAATTTGATACCCTTGTTACAGTCGGTGATACATCTCTGGTCGCCAAGGCCAATAGTATTGGCTTCTTTTTAGGCTTATTAATGAATACGAATATCATGGCTGATCGCGGTGGTATGGATTTTATGATTGAATGGGATGGCGTGGGAATTAATACTGGAATCAAAATTCCTCTAACCCAGGAATATCGTATTACTCTGGGCCTCTCTAATCTGCAGAATCTACCCTATTTTGGTCAAGATCGCGAGAACCCGCCCGGTGTTGGGGTTGGTATTGACTACTACCTGCCAAGAGTTAAATCCTCTGCCAGCAAAAAACGGGGCGGTATTAAAATATCTGGTGTTGTTACCGAAGATGGAACGCCTACTCGTACAGTGATTGACTCTAGCTGGCATAAAGCACAGGAGCGTCAACTGTTAGTTCTGAGAGACTCGCTAAGAATGTCTTCTACTGAGATTGAACACTTGAACCGGATGGTAGATCAATTACAGCAAAGAAATCAGGTGTTGGAAGACTCTGTCGCTTCTTTACAGTTAGCCCGTCACGTCTCTGATGCCCAGGTAAACCAGGCCTTGAAACATTTATCACGCTCTTTGCGATTCTTCTATAACGAAGAATATGAAGATGCCCTGACTGAAATTAATGAAGCTTTAGAATATAATCCAAACCTGGCTTTAGCTTATGCCCGGCGAGGTTCTATTTATTATAAATTAAGCGAAATTGATCGTGCCACAATTAACTGGAATATTGCCCTGCAGATCGATCCTGGATATGATGAAGTACGCAACATTTTACGGGCTTTAAATGAAAACAGACTGCGTTCAGCGGTCTCGGTCAAGGAATAAGAGGACACACCTATGGATTTTGCAACCATTATAGGATTACTATTCGGGTCAGGTTTGATTGGATATGCCGTGGTTGGAGTGTCGTCTGCCTTACCTAATGGCGTTATGACTTTTGTGGATCTTCAGTCGCTGATGATCGTTTTGGGAGGAACTATTGCTGCTACAGCTATGGCCTTCCCTGTTAAGGAAGTATTATCACTTTACACCAACCTGTGGGCAGTGTTTAAAGGTGAAAAGCATAATGACGCTGATACTTTAAGAGAACTGGTAGAACTGGCTGCTGTCGCTCGCAAGGGAACAGCCGACCTAGAAAAAGCTACCGGTGGAATTAATGACTGGTTTTTAAAAGATGGGGTCCAGATGATTGTGGATGGTCTTCCTGAAGAAGATATACGCAATATTATGGAGACCCGGGTTGTCAATCGTGAATTGCGTGAAGATGCTGAAGCCAATGTTTTTAAAACAATGGGTGTCTTCTCCCCCGCCTTTGGTATGGTAGGAACGCTTGTAGGGCTGGTGGCAATGTTGTTTGCCATGGGTGCAGGTCCTGGAGATGGTGGCGATTCAGATCCTGCCGCTAAGCTTGGACAGGCAATGGGTGTCGCTTTGATTACTACTTTTTACGGCGCTCTGTTCGCAAATCTATTCTTTCTTCCCGTGGCTGCTAAACTGCGCTCGCGAATTGATAAAAGAAATATTACTCAAAACATGATTATTGATGGGGTGGTCATGCTGAAGGTCAAAAAGCACCCCATTCTGGTTAGAGAATTTCTTAACTCATATCTGGCTCCACGCGATAGGGTTTACGAGGACTAATTACTGTGGCTGTAGCACCAAAGAAAAAGCAACAATCTGATGATGCCGGATGGCTCACAACCTTTGCTGACATGATGACTTTACTCATGACCTTCTTTGTATTGCTGTTTGCCATGTCCACCATTGACCCGGTCAAGCTGGAACAGTTTGGTCAATCACTTGGACAACATCAGGGCTCAAAGAAAAAGAGCAAAAAAGTATCGCTTAGCCAGATAAATAGAGAAGTAAAAAAATTAGTAAAAGATCAGAAACTACAGGAACAGGTCAAGGTACGCATGGATGCTCGAGGGGTTACGCTTGAGATTGCCAGTGACTTGGCTTTTAATGTGGGTAGTGCTGATTTATCAGGTGCTATTAAACAGTTTTTAGTCAAGTTGGTTACCACCATGGATAAGGCGACTTATGCCATTGCAGTCGAAGGGCACACTGACAATGTACCCATTCGTTCCAGCTTGTTTCCTTCTAACTGGGAACTTTCATCGTCTAGAGCAAGTGCTGTAATCCGATATCTCACATCCCAGGGTATTCCTGCGGACAAATTCAGAGCTATCGGTTTTGGTGATACTGCTCCAAAAGTTGCGAATGATACTGCACAGAATCGCGCAAAGAATAGACGCGTTGACATAACATTTCTAACGATCGGCTAGTTAAGGTTATCGCTAGAACTGAGGAGAAGCTTATGAAGTATCCGACATTAAAACAGATTATGACAGGAATAGTAATCACCTTGCTTATATCGCAAGTCTTTGCCCTTCCGGATATCAATAGAGAGGTACTCTCGCAGAAAATACTGCTTGAGAATACTGTCAATCAGCGGGTAAGTGATGCTGTCTATCGTATACTTCGTCATGAAAACTTCATTGTAAATGTCCATGTCATCATGGAAGCCAC
>JAUVDF010000180.1 GCA_030595455.1 Fidelibacterota bacterium
AGCCTGATCAATATCTTGAGGGGTGAGCTGGATACAGATACCGGTGAAATAGATTTGGCGCAGGGTGTCCGAATGATCACTCTGGATCAAGCGAGAGAATTACCCGATGAAACCCTCTCGCTGAAACGAGCTCTGTCCCCCGATGGGGATACCGTCATTTACCAAGGGAACCCTTTACATATCAGTGCCTGGGCACAGCGTTTCCTCTTCCAGAAAGATCAACTTGAGTTACCGGTTGCCCAATTATCCGGTGGAGAACGAGCCCGAGTTCTATTGGCTAAATTGATGCTCGAGACTGCTGAAATTCTGATTCTGGATGAGCCCACTAATGATCTGGATATTCCCACACTGGATGTGTTGGAAAAAAGCCTGATGGAATATACAGGAGCCCTACTCCTGATTACTCATGATCGTTTCCTGATTGATCGAGTTTGTGATCAAATTTTATATCTGGCTGGAGATGGAACTGTCAAGGTCTTTGCCGATACTTTCCAACTTACAAATTATCAAAAATCACAAACAACCTTATCCAACAATGTTGAACTTCAAAAAACGAATCCGAGCTCACATAAAGTTCGTCACCAACAGCTAAAAACATTACGCCGCAAATTCGCTGAAGTGGAACGAAATATTGAAAAATCTGAAGCTAAAAAAGCAGCTCTTGAGACTGAACTACATGACCCGATCAATGCGACTGACCCAGCAAAACTAGCCGAATATTCAGATGCAATTACGGAGCTGGACGTGGCGGTCGAATCTCTGATGGAACAATGGGAATCTCTGGGGAGCGAGATTTCTAAAATAGAGAGTTCCTAATGTCCGTCATCCCGAGCGGAGTCGAGGGATAAAGGTCTTACCTTATAAATTCGAAAAAGTATCCCTCGACTCCGCTCGGGATGACGATGTTAAAATAACCCTAAAAGAATCTTAGCGCGGCAGAGCCGTCTTACGGCAAATCCGATCAAAATGACAATAGGCACAGGCCTTCTGCTCATCTCTACTGGTCAATGGAAAATTATTATCTGCCAAATGTTGAGCATAGGCAAGGGTCTCTTCCTTAATGCGCTCAATAGACCACTCACTATGATCCGCAATAGGCAACAATTTCGTTTTGGATGCCATTGTGGACATAATAGGGCTATCAGATTCAACATCTCCAATATAGCCTTTAAACCCTACTGCATTTTCTTTGAATGCTTTCACTTGCTCATAGGTGAGAATAACCTCTTCGTCAGGAAAACGAGATTTTAAAACTAGATAATAAAAAAGCATCTGACTGGTCCAAAATTCCCGACTGTCCTTCAGGTCAACCCTACCCGTCTTATAGTCAGAAGCCCAGACATGACCACCAGCAACAAAGACACGATCAATGATACCCCGCAGGGATAAACTTAAGGATTCATTTGATATCTCAATGGATGGCCAGGATTCAGGTTTGTCAGGATATCCAAAGGCTTGTTCATGCAGGGCAGCATCATCATATGCGGAAAGGGTATCCGCTTCGATTTGGAGCATGGCAGCGAGTAAATTTTGCTCTGGATCATGGAAATTCTTAAAGTACAATTCACTCCACTTGCTATCCAACAAGTCTGCCTCAGGATTTACATCTTTGTCTTTTAGATGCTGGATAGATATTGCTTCTAGTTTCCCAAGTGCAGTATCCATATCCTTATTCACCAGTAGAAAACCACCTGCTTTTCCAAATTTCTCCAATACCTGATGAACCAGATTACCAATTTCGATCTCATGACGCTCAGCAATGTCCGTTTCTGCTGATTCAAGACCGAGTTTCCGGCTATACCAATACCGCTGCGGACATTTGATCAATTCATCGAAGGCTGAAGCCGATATCTGATCAAAAGAGCGTTGATCATGAGGTTTTAGTTCACCATACCAAGCCCCTTTGCCAGCATTTTTCAGTAATTTATTATGACGGTCTTGGTAATTTGAACTAACCTCAGAAATGGTTTTTCCCGCGAGATATTTCAGATATTGGTCCCGACTGACAATGGGTAGCTTGGGATACTCGTTTTTAATCAAATACTGGCAGAAAGTACTAAGCTCTAGGCTGGCTCCATCAACATTCCGATGTGGTGCAGTCAGATGCAAGCTCCCAAATGGACGCTCAAGCCACTCTTTGAATAAATATAGGTTTAGGAACCAGGGATTTAGCTCAGCTTGTTTTAGATAAGGATTGCTGTCTGGTGTCAAGGGGAACTGGCCTTCGGTCAATCCCATAACCAGTAGATGCTTATTCTTTAAGTTCAGCGTATCAAGTATGGAGATGACGTCCACTCCAAAACCTTGTTGCGCTGAGGCGACTTCCACCCCCTTCAGGCGTTCCCTCAACTCCCGATTAAGATCACTCAAACCGCCCTTCTGTTTCAGGTATCGATCCCAATCATTCCTGATGCCATTAATGGCGTTCTTTAACGAAGTATAAGCTTTGGAGGCGACACTTCCAGGTTGCAATCGGTGGGTAAATTGAAATTTGCCTAAGAGTTGGCTGAGCCAATCGATTTCTTCAGTCAGAGAACCCTTTCTTCCACCACGCCACTCTTTGGAAGCAAATGCCAACAATTCTTTAGCTACCGGTTTCAATTTGTCTGATCTCAGGCTCTCAACTAATGATTCATCGAACAGAGTGACACCCAGTTTACGGGCTTCAATGTCCAAACGTAATCGATCGTTCCCTTCAGTCCCAGCTGGAAGAACAAGTGGATGAAGCCAAACCGACATGGCCATATCCCAGGTCAGATGACGCGATAAACGACCTTGAATCAGAGCAAATGCCAACTGGGTAACAGGACGTTCCATCACCGGCTCACGTTTACCCAAACGAACTGAAATACCCAGGTCATCAAAAACTCGTTTAATTGATGGGATATAGCGTTCCATGGAGGAAACAGACACGAGGATATCAGATGGCGCCACACCCCGGGCGAGAAGATCTCGAATATGATGAGCACTCAGTACAACTTCTTCATGAACAGAAAAACAAGGTGTGTAACTGTGGCCAGCATGGTTGTTGGGCATCTCACCTTGATGTGCCCAATCACTGATAGACATGTTAAACCCAGCCGATATCTGCCCATCTTCCATTGGATTTAAAAAGAGGGTTTCATGTTGTTCCGCCAGCTGTGCCAAAAAGTGGTAATCTGATGGCGCCGTTGAATGAATGGAGTCAATGATGATCTTTGTGTCATCAGGCAATCCTGCAAGCTCACACCTTTTCCCTGG
>JAUVDF010000117.1 GCA_030595455.1 Fidelibacterota bacterium
TAATCATTTATAATCCACCCTACTCCAGATGACCCAAACCAACCGATACTTCCTGATGGTGATTGGGTTAAGACAACCTCACCCAAGCCCTGTATTTGGGCAAATGATGCGGTAAAACAAGTCATGCTTGTAACAAAAGCCGGAGGAGCCTCGCTATCCAGAAAATTGATATCATCGCGCACGAATAGAGAACGATCAGCCCAAACGGCCCCACCACCATGTCCTAGAAAGTTAATTAATAGCTTTCCATCGTTCCATTGTGCTACCAGTGAATCCGTATCACCCCAAAATATTTTACCTTCAGAATCTCGATCAATATAGAGCCTTGAAGGCATGTAGGCTTTCGGGACTTCATTCCGCAATAGCCCTTGGCTTTGCGCTTTAAAGGTGGATTCGAAACCAGCAATCATAATTAGTTCATTTTGCCAGGAACCGTAGTTATCACCCTGACCATAATTTATGAGTTTAGTGAGTGATATATCCAGATCTGTCAAATCACTGCATGGTATTCGACCAATATTTAAATCGGGCAGATAATCATCACCATTTATAAGGGCGTACCAGTAGTCAGCTTCTGCTGCACCCCAGCCATAGGTCTGCATATAGAAAGTCGGGATATTTTTTAAGTCTGTATCTTGTTTTGCAGCTTGTGGATCGGCAATAGCATCTCCAATCAATAGCACATATTTTGGTTTTGATGGCCAGTTGTTATTGGCGTACTGCAGAAAAGATCTGATCGCGAACGGTGAATTTATCCCATGATTGAATTCATCATAGATATCCGTGAGCGATACTAGAACAGGATCCCAGCCTTCGGATCGCTTAAAATCTAAATAATTATCAATACTGCCCATGAAGTCAGGTACTGTGATGATGATAAAATCACCATCTAGTTCTCTCAGCGAAGCTAAGGTATCAACAGAAATGGCAATGGGCTCCAGCAGGCTTTCTACGTTAGAGGCCCAGTAGTCAGGAGTCGCATTGGTAGCTTGATCTTGAAATACCAGATTGAAAGTTGGATTATGGGAATCCCATATTTCTCTGATACTGTAACCAGTGATCTTTGAGACCCCTTGTTTATACAGAACTAAATTAGGCGATGAGAAATCGCTGATTTCGTATTCTAGCGCTGTAGCCGGGTTAATTCTAGATTTTCTGAATCTGAGGGCATCCTTCTCTGCTATCAGAAGATGTTCATAGCCAATCTCAATCCAATCCATAACGATTCGATCGAATTGGCCAGCTTCAGTGCTTACCGGAGCAAAGGTTGCCAGAGTATTTATACCCGTACTAGCTAAAATATCATGGGAGAGATTCAGAGCAGGTGGCGACACCAGGACATATTGCTCTTGTTGAACCCAATTCCCCTCACCAATTGAATTATCATTTAGGAATGCAAATAAGCTGTGTTC
This sequence comes from Fidelibacterota bacterium, assembly GCA_030595455.1. Lineage (GTDB taxonomy): Bacteria > Fidelibacterota > UBA8477 > UBA8477 > JABMPR01 > JABMPR01. The sequence goes on from JAUVDF010000117.1 coordinate 1,413, forward strand.
TGCAGTTTCTCCATCATCAGCATCATAGGTGAGTCCGTGTAGACCAACCGAGATTTCAACATTTTCACTTGACCCACGAAATGGATTTGCCAGAAAAAATTCGACTTCAGTGTTTTGTCCAGAATTGACTGAGCTCCAAAAATAATGATCTCGGGTAATGGTAGGGAGATCATTATCGACTTGCCCCAGCCGGTCAAATAAAGAGTCTTTTTCTAAATGAGCGACATCCCAAAAAGTAGAGGGTCTTACCGGATTGGGTTCGACTAAGGAACCAGACTCTTCCACAAACCGCAGACCTCGATTACCACCCCAGTTGAGCCAATAAACGTTTATATCAGAAAAGGGATCGAAATATTGTGATGTTCCTGAGTAATAATTCTGGATCCCAATAAAATCAAAGTAATCATCATTATCGAATACACCATCTCCACCATCAAATACGTAAATCGGCTGTTCTTTGCCCTTGTTCGTCAGGCTTAATGTAGCACTTTCTATTTGGGTATTTGGTAAACCATCAATTTGACTCAATGACGCATAAGTAATTCGATAAATCCCATCATTTAGAACATGTAATTTTAATTGACCAGTGGAAATGCCAACTTGACTTGACCGGTTTAAACTTGACTGCGTCTTAACAGCTTGATTTAAATAGATATTATTGTCGCCAGTAGCTGTTAATGACCTCACATCAGACATAATCTTTATCGTCAAGTTCTCAGGTATCACTACCTGTTTAGTGTTGATATCGTATTGTGCTCCTAGAACATTGACTGCCCACAACTGCTGACCATCCTCGTCGCTGATGAGCTTAGTACTAACCATCTCCAATTTCTGGTTTTGCCTGGGTAATAGCTTTAGATCAATTCCCTTGGCTTCTTCTACAATACCGGATATTTCTATGCTCCCCGGCAGGACACGATTATTGCGACTTACTATTTCGATCCTGGGTGGTCCTGATTTTGTATAAATTAACTTTGTGAGAACAGGAATAGTGACCCCACCTTGATCAATGGTCGTGTTCCAACCTGGAAATGCTATACCAGTATTGGTAATTGAGATTTCATGCTGAGCAGGTGCTTCCAGCTGCCATTCGTAACTACCTTTAGCGACCTCACTAACCTGGGAGTAGGTGGTTGTAGCAGGTAGAATGGATAAAAAGAACCCTGAGAACAGGATCCATGCCGAGAAATGTCTCATCTTAGATAATGAGGCTATTGAGTAATTTTCTTAATTGAATATCGTCCAAACCGCGTTTCATAATTCCATTATGAACATATGACAGTGTTCCTGTTTCCTCTGATACCACTAAAATGTGGGCATCAGTTTCTTCAGAGAGACCAAGAGCTGCTAGATGCCTGGTGCCTAATTTCATTCGAGTACCATGAGCCTCTTCCGATAGAGGTAAAATACATTTGGCAGCGTCAATAACTTCATGGCTGATGATGACCGCCCCATCGTGCAGTGGCGATGTTGGATTGAAAATAGAGACGAGTAATTCGGCTGAAACACGAGCATTAATGTTGGTGGATTTTTCTTTTATATGCTTGAGACCAACTTCGCCCTCCATAACAATCAACATTCCCCATTTTCGATCCTGGCAGGTGGTAACTGCTTCGATAATCTCCCCCACCATTTGAAGATTTTTAACACTAAAAATGTAGCGGACAAAAGGTGTCTGACCCAAGTAGATAAGAATTCTGCGCAATTCTGGTTGAAACAGAATCACTACTGCAATCACCCACACAGTAGAGAGGTTTGAAAGTAACCAGGACATCCCGTGCAGTTCTGCCCACCTGACGACGACTGAAAGTAATATCAGAATTAGAATTCCGGAAAGCAGCTGAGCTGCACGTGTGCCCTTAAATATTTTATATAGTGAGTATAGAACGAACGCTACAGCCATTATATCGACCACATCATATACGCGTACAGAGAGAAAAGCGACCGAGAATAATTCGAAGCGCCAGAAATACACAGTTACGACTGTGATGATCAGACCAATTACAAAATACAGTATATTTTTTTTATCAGGCATCTCTGCAATTTAATCCAAATGCTTTTGAATGGCAGTGAAGATATCAAGAGTTTGACGAGTCTCTTTTACGTCATGGACACGAAAAATCTGAACACCATGCAGGTAGCTGGACACGACAGCTGCCAGTGATCCGCCAAGACGATCCTCTACAGTTGACTGATCGAGCATTCCAATAAAAGACTTTCGACTCGCGCCCAGTATTAGTGGTAGACCATGACCACAAAATTCCTTCATGTTTGCAAGTATAGTCAAATTATCCTCTAGGGTTTTTCCAAATCCGATCCCTGGATCCAGAACAATCTGTGCTCTCTGCACACCGGCAGCCTCGGCTTTGCCTATTTGCTCGTCAAAGAAGGTGTTGATATCATTGATAACATCATCATAGGCGGGATTGTTTTGCATGATCTGAGGATCTCCCAGCATGTGCATCATGACATAACCGGTCTCATCATCTGAGACTACTTGAAACATAGCTGTATCAAATCGACCAGCGGATATATCATTTATAATGTGTGCACCAGCTTTAATAGCTGCTTTTGCAACTTCAGATTTTTGTGTATCAATGGAGACTATTACATCTGAGCTGGCTGCGATCCCCTCGATTACGGGAAGAACCCGGTCTAATTCCTCACCTGGACTCACCCTTGGTGATCCTGGGCGGGTTGATTCACCGCCAACATCAATGATGTCAGCTCCATCCTGAATCATCTGATGTACTTGAGATAGGGCACTTTCAAGCTCACGATATTTACCACCATCAGAAAAAGAATCGGGCGTTACATTTAGAATCCCCATAATAATCGGTTTCCTAAAATTTAACACCTGACCTCTGATAAGCCAGCTAGACTCTTTTCCTATAGAGTTAGTGCTCATATTATTCATCGGAAAAGATATTTAGTCTTTTTATTCTTCGGGTGCTTGCTGCTCAGGTTTTTCCTTTACAACAGGACTAGGCTCTGGTTTTGTCTCAACCTTGTCCTTTACATTACCATTAGGCTCTGGTTTCGTCTCAACCTTTTCCTTGGCATTAGCAGTAGACTCAGGTTTAGCCTCAACCTTGCTCTCGGCAACTGTACTTATATTCGATTTACTCTCAGCCTTTTCGACCTTCTCAATCGGTTTACTTGATTGTTGTCGCGGGTTGTTTGGCCGCTGTCTATTGCGATTTGACTGTTGGTT
>JAUVDF010000091.1 GCA_030595455.1 Fidelibacterota bacterium
TGATATGGAGTAGACCATCAATTCCACCAAGGTCAACAAAAACACCAAAATCTGTGATGTTTTTAACCCGACCTTCAAGGATCTGACCAACTTCGATCTCTTCCAATAATTTACTGCGTTGTTCTTTAAGACTCTCTTCCAGTAACTCTTTCCGAGAGACAACAATATTTTTACGAAATTCATTGACCTTGACGATCTTGAATTCGAAAGTTTTTCCAACATAGGCATCAAAATCTCTAATTGGACGAACATCCAACTGAGAGCCAGGCAGGAAAGCATCGACACCAAGAATATTGACGACCATTCCACCTTTTATACGGCGAGAGATAGTACCTTCAACAGTTTCAGCATCTGCATATTTCTGCTTGACATTATCCCAAACTCGCATGAATTCAGCCTTGCGTTTGGATAGGATAGCCTGACCAACTTTATCCTCGATTCTTTCGAGAAATAGTTCAATATTATCACCAACCTCTGGTAATTCACCTTCATCAAATTCATGACGAGGAACCATACCTTCAGATTTGAAACCAAAATCCACCATAATCTCTTTGTCACTGATGGAGATAATGCGACCTTTCACCAGCGATTGCTGGTCCAGATCAACAACTGCATGATCCAGAAGTTCCTGATAAGCGACGGATTCTTTACTGGAAACCTCTTGCTCTTCAGGTAGATCACTCTTTTTCATGGTTTTAATGCTGGCGAAAAGATCATTCATCATGACCCGTTTGCCTTGACTAACGTCAGGGGTCTCGGTTTTAGCTTCTTCCTCGACCTTCGTTTCTACAGCTTCCTCAGTCTTCTCTTCAACTTTAGTCTCTGCAACTTCTTCCTTAACGTCTTCAACTACTTCTTCAGTAGCTTTTGCCTCAGTGGCTTCTACAACTTCCTCAGTCTTCTCTTCAACTTTGGTCTCTGTAACTTCCTCTTTAGCATCTTCAACTACTTCTTCAGTAGCTTTTGCCTCAGCGGGTTCCACAACTTCCTCAGCTTTTTCTTCAGCTTTGGTTTCTGGAACTTCCTCTTTAGCATCTTCAACCACTGTCTCTTCGACTGCAGTTTCAGGGGTTTCCTCGGCGGGCGTCATCTCGACGGCGTCAGGTGTTTCAGTGGATACTTCTGTCGTTTCTTCAACTTCTTCGACTTTGGCATCCTTTTCTTGTTTCTTGGTCATTAAGTTTCCTCCGTTTGTCTTAGCTGCCTCCACCTTGGAGACAATAAATTCTATTTGATCTTCAATACTCATATCTGTAGTATCGAGAGTAATCGCATCATCTGCGGCTTTCATTGGGGCTATTTTTCGTTTGGCATTGTGCTCATCTCTGGCCAAAATCTCTTCTGCTAATTCATCAAGGGATTTCTCTATCCCCTGTTCAGTGAATTCATTTTGCCGGCGCAAAGCCCGTACTTTGATATCAGCTACCATATAAATTTTAATCTCAGCCTCAGGAAAAACAACGGTCCCAATATCGCGACCCTCCAGAACTACACTATGGGCTTTAGCCACTGACCGCTGAACTCCGAGTAAGCGCTTTCTAACACTTGGTGCAGCACTGACTTCGGCTACCAGCTTTGTTAGCTCCGGTGAGCGAATTTCATCACCCAACAGAACTCCATCGAGATAAAGTTTCTGGGCACCACTGCTGAAATCAACTTTCAGATCTAATTGGTCAAGTAAGCTTTGCAGCTTATCCGTCTCACTTAAATCCACTTTATCATTCATTACTTTTAAAGTGATAGCCCGGTACATAGCACCCGTATCAATGTGGCGAAATCCTAACTGTTCAGAAACACCCCTGGCAGTTGTAGTTTTCCCTGATGCAGCAGGACCATCAATAGCAATAATCATTTTTCAAATAGCCACTTTACCAATAATATTTTATGTAGTCCTCTCAAAGCGGCGCAATATAGATGGCAGCATATGGCTATACAACCTAGAAGAGTAGACCTAAATGATTGAATTTTATATAGGATATTACCCGGTGAAGCAAGGTTCTGATAACGAGTAATAATGATCGATTATTTGATGCGGTAACCCTTGTCTTCATACTCCAGAACCCAATTCACAATGATCCCAATATCCATCCGCTGGGTGCCACCTAAAAAGCGACGATTCCTGAAGTAATAGGAAGAGTAGTCTTTCTTGGTCTCTTTTAACATATCAGCACTCAAGGATCTTAGACGTTCTTGCCATTTTATTATGTTAGAAACCCGTAGATCCAACCAGCCACCGTTGGTCCATTTCTCAATATTTTGCTCATTCACCTCAAGGACAGTTCGTCCCTCAAAATTTGGCTCTGAGATATCAGGACCTCGTAGGAAAGTTGTTCCATCCTTCAGTAAAATTGGTGTCCCGACAGATAAAATTGTGGATCTTAATTCTTGATTCTCAAGAATTTCATTCTCCATCTGGGTTGCTAACTCCTCAGGAGTTGCTGCAATTACAGCTTCGATATTGCCTTTGAGCCTTTTCATGATGTACACTTCATAGAGCAGCTTGGTTAATCTAGGTGGGCCTAACAATTCAAAAGCGACACTATCCTTGCCCGTCTCGTCTTCGAGAGCTTCCATTTGCTCTAGAGCATCCTTGCGAATCAGACCGGCGCGGTAGGATGGTGGCAGGACTGAACTATCCAGACTGGAAATAATATCATTGCCAGTATTGCCTCCTTTAATCTCCAGTAGAGTCAGGTCAGCAATTTCTTCTGGTGTCACAAACTCCATTTGTCCCTCACCGGTTAAAACGGAAAACTCTCCAGCTGAAAAATAGCCGTTCTCACCAGCATCGATATAAACCGACTCTAAAAAATCATCACCAAGACGGCTCCAACTGGTTTCAGGGTTCTTAACCAGTTCTTGTCCCAAATTAGTTCTAGTACCAGGAAGTGCATCGTAAAGGGGAATGTGACTTCCTCGGCGAACGACCTTTCCAAAACCAATTTTTTTCCAGGCAATAGCCGCAGTAGGTTTGATTTCCTTTACGATCGGTGCCTGAGGTGTCCGCCCTAACAACCATAGCAACATCGTGTGGGCACCGGCTAGTGAAGATTTACTCATCAGCATTTTAGAGGGTTTATCTTCGGAATGAGTGTAAGGAATATTGAACCCCATACCACCTGTCCCACTGGTTCCGACCTTGAGATAAAGTTTGGTTTCTGCCTGACGCATACTCTCAATCAGAATCTGGATATGTCGAATAAGTTGAGGTATATATAAGGTCGAAATAATTCTCTCAACCGTGTCAATCAGCTTGTCATCAAGTTCTTTTCCCTTACGAATTTCGTTGATCTCGGCCCGCAGTTCAGCTACGATCTGATAAACGTTCTGATAGGCAAATGCAGTAGCAGTATTGATACAATCAATCAGTATTTGTGGCTTATGCTTATCCATTACCTGAAATAGCTTGGAGCTTTGGATAATATCCGAGCCCAGATCATCATAGATATCATGGATCATTAGGCCTACTTGCTCCGGCTTAGTATATATATCTGCTTTTGACAGGTTCGATAATTCTTCTCGGACAAACAAATCTCCATATACTGAAATAATTTTCGTCCCTTGATTCAAAGGATGTTTTTCAAGGATAGACCGAATCTCATCTGCTTCATTTTGACGAAGGGAAGTAACCACCATTTCTGCAGGTTTTTCTTCCAGTAATTGTTTAGCTATGGCCTGTCCAACTAGACCCCAGCCACCTAAAATCATAACGCGTTTACCCTGGATATCCATCTGCCAATTCCTTTAGTTGCTTAATTTCCTCTGATGATAATTCACGAAATTTTCCCACTGCCAGGTCACCAACCCTTAAGAAGGCAAATTGTTCTCTATGCAATTTGACTACCTTATGCCCAAGAGCCATGAATATTCTCTTTATCTCACGCTTTCGTCCTTCGCGCAAAACTAGTTTGACATCTGTAAAGCGATCCAAATATGTATGGTCAAGCACTTCTGCAATGGCAGGAGTTTTTGCTTCAATATTTATGCCAAGCGGTATACGCTCTAAATCTGCCTGACTAACTTTTCCCAGCACGCGCACTGCATAAGTTTTAGGGATTTGAAACTTTGGGTGGGTCAGACTATAGGCTAAATCTCCATCATTGGTTAGCAGGATGACACCTGTGGTATCATAGTCCAAGCGACCAACTGGATATATACGATCCTGTGAGGGGACTAGGTCAATAATGGTCGCTCTGCCATAGGGATCGCTGGTGGTAGTAATTACTTGAGCGGGTTTATTTAACAGGTAATAATGGTGTTGAACTTCCAGCTTGATCTGCTTTCCCTGGAACTCCACTTGATCACTATCCAGATTAATTCTAATGGCGGGGTTTTGTTCCACTTTGCCATTTACAGTCACCAAACCTTTTTGAATGAGGTCATCGCAAACACGGCGTGATCCTAATCCAGCCTTAGCTAGAAAACGATTGAATCGAATTTGATTTTCTTGGTTTTCAGTCATCATCATTTTATTTGTAGTAGAGACGTAGCATGCTACGTCTCTACTACAAATAAATCATGCTAATTCGACTTGGTCCTCGCTCAGGATATCTTCCACTTCCCGTAATTTGGGAAGATCCTTGACCGAATTAAGACCAAAATGCTGTAAAAATTCTGTACTGGTACGATATAATAGAGCCCGTCCCGGTCCATCTTCCCGACCTCTTATTTCCAATAATTTACGATCCAGAAGTGTTCGAAGTGATGAATCTGAGCTTACCCCGCGAATCGATTCTATCTCATTGCGAGTAACCGGTTGACGGTAGCTTACGATAGCCAAAGTCTCTAAGGCAGCTTGTGAGAGGCGTAATTTGCCAGCCTTGGAAAAGAGCCCTTTGATGTAGGGTTCAAATTCAGTGTTGGTTACCAACTGATAACCACCAGCGACCTCTTTGATATGAAATGCACGTTCCGACTGAAGGTAATCAGTCTGGAGTACAGTTATAATTTCCTGCAGTGGAACCTCAGCAGCATCCTCACCCATACAAGCCCTAAACCTGGCTTCAGTCAAAGGTTCTGGACTTGCAATTAATAAAGCTTCTACAATTTGTTTCAGGCTATTGATTTCCAAATTTAGTACCTCGGGATATGAGTAGATCATCAAATAATTCTGTCTGTCTTACCCTGATCTCGCTACTACGCAGCATTTCCAGGATTGCCAGGAAAGTGACTACGATAACTAGACGAGATCCAAATTGTTCTAAGAGTGTGGAGAAACGGATTTTTAAATCTGTCTGTAATAGACCGTTTAAAAAACCAACCTGCTCGGTGAGCGTAACTTCTTCAGTGGCAACTGAATGAGTCACTGGATCTTCATAGTTTTTTAGAAGATACTGGAAGGTTAACATAATGTCATACAGTTTCACATCTTCCAAAATTGCAGTTTGATCCTCCTGCTCTGGGTTCCAGGCAAAGGGTA
>JAUVDF010000038.1 GCA_030595455.1 Fidelibacterota bacterium
GACCTCGGTTCCTCCCGGGAACGACAAATTATGATCCAGACCTCTGCTGATGAGGTTCCTTTTTCAGCAGGAATACTTTCGCATTCAATACAGGCCTGTGCCATCGATCGATCAAAAGCGCTTGAGACCGCAAAACAAGTACACGAGTCCCTGCAGAAGGGGGAAACAACGCTTATCGATCATATCACCCTCAGGGAGATCGTGTACCAGCACCTTAAGGAGCACTGTTCCCAATCATCTGCGGATCGGTTTCTCTCCTGGCGACGCTTTAAAGAGAGCGGCCTCCCTTTGATCATTCTCGTAGGTGGTATAACGGGTACGGGAAAAAGCACGCTGACAACGGAATTGGCCTATCGCCTGAATATCGTCAGAACCCAATCTACCGATATGATGAGGGAGATCGTTCGCTGCTACCTGCCGGCAGCAGAGATCCCCACCCTCTCCTATTCAAGCTTTGAGGCCTGGCGTGGACTGACAGAGCAAGAGCAGGCATTAACCGAAAGTAGCGATGTGCAGGTGATCAACGGTTTTCTTTCCCAGTGCAAAATAGTCAAACGTGGACTAGAGGCGACTATTTACCGGGCTGTCAAGGAAAACCACGACCTGCTCATTGACGGTGTCCATGTATTACCCTCAAAGCTTGAACTGGACATCAGCCGGGATCAGGCTTTAGTCATTCCCCTGATGCTGGCCGTTCCTCACAAAAAGACTCTCAGAAAACGCCTTAAATACCGGGAAAGAGAACAACCCGAACGTGCTTCATCCCGTTATCTGAAACAGCTCGACCAGATATGGATGCTGCAATCCTATCTACTCATGGAAGCGGAAGAACATAATATTCCGTTGATCATCAATATTGAAATAGAAGAGACAATGAACAAGATCCTTATGCACATCAGCAATACAATAAATCAGCAATTTCCGGCCAGCTCCTGACCGTGTTAATAAGGAACCATGGCATATGAACACAGGCAGTCGTATAAGACGTCTCATTGTTGATTTAGGCACAGCTGTTGTTCACATAAAACAGCATATAACACAGAGATATCTCACAAGTTTTAGCCATCGACATCAACCTGAAGCGGCGCAGATCCCAAAATCAATCTGGTGGGGCTATTTTCCTGTGGCGCTGGTTGCCATGATGGGTGCTTCAATATCAATTGCTGCATTTGTTCAATCTTTGAACTGGGAGAAAAACCGAGCCGAAATCGCATTCCAGGAGACATCCCAGGATCGAATATTATTCATCCAGAGAGAGATTGAGAGTTACTTGGGGATAGTCCAGGATATTGCCAGTTTTTTTGAAGCGTCAGAGAGCGTGAATCGCCGGGAATTCCGTAAATTTGTAGGTCCGGCACTGAAAAATCATGCCGGAATCAAGGCTCTGAAATGGGTGCCCGTGGTACTTGCTGATAAACGTGCCGCGTTCATCAAGGAGGCTCAGCAAAGTTTTCCTCCCTTTCAGCTAATAACAATCGACCTTTCGGGCAAACAGATCGAAAGTCCTGAACATCCCATATATTATCCTGTTCTCTATATCCAACCATATCAAAACAATAAAAAGGCAATGGGTCTTAATATGGGGGATAATCCGCTTATTTTAGCTCTATTGGAAACAGCAGAATTCACCAGAATCCGTCAGGTTTCCCCCGGCATCTCCATCATTGATAAAACAGGTACGCGGACGGTGATAGCGGTAGCTGTTCCTGTTTTCTTTAAGAACAGAGAGTCGGAAGATACTCCCGAGCAGCCGTCCCCCAGGATTAGAGGATTTGTAATCGGCATCTTTTACATCGGAGATATTGTTGAGCAAGCCCTGGAGAACCTTCGACCGGGCGGGATAGATCTGCAGTTCTACCAGGATCATTCCAGCGGCAATAAACAACTCCTATACACCCATCTCTCCCGCTTGAGAGATGACCAGACGATCAATATAAAAAACCATATTTCGGAGAAAACCTATAGTCAACCCATCGCCGTAGGAATCCAGCAGTGGGAGGTGGTATGCTATCCTGCCACCAAAAAATTCAACATAGAAACCAGAAACAGCTGGTTTATCCTCTTTGGAGGATTTGCATTTACCCTGCTGCTCACCATCTATGTGTCAACCCTGGTGGGACGGGCGAAACGAGTACGGCAGGAGGTCGAAAAAGGCACCTCACAATTGCAGGAGGCAGTACAGGCACTGAACCTGGAAGTGGTTGATCGAAAATCAGCTGAGCAGAAACTGCAGAGTCTGAACGAAACACTGGAACAGCATATTGCCCGCCGTACTGCCGAGGCGGAACGAAAGGCCCAGTATCTCGAACAATTTGCCTATGTGACATCTCACGATCTTAAGAGTCCTTTGCGGGCAGTAAGTAATCTTGCCCAGTGGATTGAGGAAGATCTCACTGACAAACTGGATGATGCTTCGAAGGAGCAGTTCGCCCTGCTCCGCGACAGGGTGCACCGCATGCACGATCTGATCGAAGGATTGCTGAAGTACTCCCGGGTAGGCAAGACCAGCGATGCCGTCACCATGGTAGACACAAGAGAGCTGGTTGAAGAGATTATCGATACACATTCTCCTCCTAAAGGCTTCACGATTAAGATAAAAGGTAAAATGCCAACCTTACACGTTGACCGGCTACAGCTCGGCCAGGTATTCTCTAACCTGATAAGTAACAGCCTGAAACACCACGGGGGTCACAAAGGAAAAATCCGCATAAAATGCGAAACTTATGCAGATGTCTATCAATTCTCCGTGTGCGACAACGGCCAGGGAATTGCTCCGGTATATCATGATAAAGTTTTTATGATGTTTCAGATCCTTAAAGCCAGTGACTTCGAAAGCAGTACCGGTATCGGTTTGGCGCTGATAAAGAAGATTGTGGAAGAACATGGTGGTACAATAAGATTAGAATCCACCGAGGGTGAAGGTGCGTGTTTTTACTTCACCTGGCCTAAGAAGCACTCTTCTGAGTAGCCTTTAGCCAAACTTGAATTTCATCGCCATCATTTATGGCACAGGATAAGCTAGAGTAAGATAAAATAACTCTACCTAGTAACATAAAAATGACTTAAAATCATTTTTGAAAATTTTTTTGTTACTCAAGTGTTGCCATAATGAATGCAAAATATTAGATTAGGAATAGCAAACTATGTTGAACAAAGATGAGATCATATTACTGATCGAGGATGACAGGGTCGATATCATGACCGTTCAGCGTGCCTTGAAAAAGAACAAAATCAGTAACCCCCTGCATATCGCCAGAACCGGTCTGGAAGCACTCAGCATGCTGCGCGGCGAGGTCGGGTTTAAAAAGATATCACCGTCGCCGGCACTCATTCTTCTGGATCTCAACCTGCCAAAGATGAGCGGTATCGAGTTTTTGCATGAATTGCGCAGTGATCCCGAACTCAAAGAACTGCACATCATTGTTCTGACATCATCCGACGAGCCGAAAGACCGGGCCGCCGCATTCAAATATGATGTCGACGACTACATTGTGAAACCCCATTCCTTCGATGAATTCACCAGTGCAATGGCCACGATTTTGGCATATTGTGACTAAATAACAGCTCATGTCAACAAAGCTCTCTATTAAAAGAATTTACATCTATACAAAAATGGCTGCTTTTTCAACAAGATTACTAATCATATTGTAACTCTTGAGTAACAAAAATTTATCCACCATCATTTATAGAAATTTTATGTTACTACAAATGATGGTGGATAAATTATTGTTGGCTGAAGGCTCTTAACTCTCTTTTCTCCCCAAGTATTGCAATCAGTTTACTGTTCAGCAGTTTGGGGAGCAGTATATTTACTTCTTATGAATACTTCTATAGCTTAAGTTTGATGATAATTAATTAAAAAGGGGAATTGAATTGTTTATCATCTGTATGAGTCTTTTTTGTCATATGTAATCATATAATCTTTTAATAATAGGATTAATTTTATCCATCCTATAAATCTACACCACTATAAATTTTGAGAAAAATAATAATGCCTAATTTAAAGTCTGCTAAATCAAATAACTATTCACGCACACTAGTCTTCATCTCATTAAGCGCTAGCTTAATAGCTGTTAATCCAGCTTTTTCTGCTGATGTTGCTTGGGATTCAACAATTAATGACTGGTTTGTAAATACCAACTGGGATCCAACCACAATTCCGATTGCTACTGATGACGTATATATTGATAACGGTGGCACGGCGCAAGTGGGTGCAGGGATAGGTCAATTTCTTTTTCTTTATGTAGGCTATTCTGATACAGGTAGCCTGGAAATTAGCAATGGTGGTGAAATCAGCGGCACTTTTGGGGCAATCGGATCTCAGTCCAACAGTACTGGCAGTGTGACCGTGAATGGTGCAGGTTCTTCTTGGGTTAATTCCGACCTCCTTGCTATTGGTGTATCTGGTGTCGGTAGCCTGAGTATTAGCAATGCTGGTGTAGTCAGCAATACTATCGGCGACATTGGATACAATGTTGATGGCATTGGTAGTGTGACCGTTGACGGTACGGACTCCACTTGGAATAATTCCAATAGGCTCTATATCGGCGACTTTGGCACCGCTAGCCTGGCCATCAGTAATGGTGGTGTAGTTAGCAATACCGCAGGCCACATTGGATATAATTCTGTCGCCGCTGGTAGTGTAACCGTGGATGGTGTGGGTTCCACCTGGACCAATTCTAGCTCACTTTTTATTGGTCACGCGGGTGACGGAAGCCTGGCTATCAGCAACGGAGGTGCGGTCAGTAATACTGACAGCTATATTGGTACCATATCTGGTAGCAGCGGCAGCGTGACCGTGGATGGTGTGGGTTCCTCCTGGACCAATTCCGACAGCCTTGAAATTGGTGCCGCTGGCACCGGCAGCCTGGCTATTAGTAATGGCGGTGTGGTTAGTAACACCTTGGGTGTCATTGGATCTTTCTCCAGTGGCATTGGTAGTGTGACCGTGGATGGAGTGGGTTCCACCTGGACCAATTCTAGCTGGCTTTTTATTGGTAACGTTGGTGATGGAAGCCTGGCTATTAGCAACGGAGGAGCGGTCACTAATACTGTGAGCCATATTGGCAGCGATACCGGTAGCACTGGCGTTGTAAGTGTAGATGGTACAGGTTCACTCTGGAATAGTACTTCTAATCTCTATATCGGTAACTGGGGAACTGCTAGTTTGGATATTAGTAATGGTGGTAAGGTGACTAGTGGTGATGGTTCTTTTGGGGATGAAACCCATGTTGGTGAGGAATTGGGTAGTGATGGTAGTGTTACAGTGAGTGGTAATGGTTCCTTTTGGGATGTTCAGTCATTTCTTCGTATTGGTTATCATGGAACAGGTAGACTGGATATTAGGAATGGTGGTGTTGTTGATACCGAGTATTTTGTTGCTGTTGGCACTTTAGGTACTGGTAATGGTAGTTTGACTGTTGATGGTATTGGTTCTACCCTAAATAGCGTCGGCAATGAACTTCACATTGGTTATGAGGGAACTGGCGACTTAACTATTAGTAACGGTGGAGTAATTAATAACAGAGATGCTTACATTGGCAATAAAATAGGTTCTACGGGTAGCGTAACTGTGGATGGAACCGGTTCTGCTTGGAATAACTCCCGTAACTTTTTTATTGGTGACTCTGGTACGGGTAGTGTAAGTGTCAGTAATGGTGGAACAGTTAATGTTTCTGGTGATACGAATATTGGATCAAATATTGGTTCTACTGGAACCCTCAATATAGGTACAGGTAGTGCTGCTGGTGTTTTTAATACTGCATCAATTAATGGCGGCTTAGGAACTGCAACAATTAATTTTAATCACACAGATACTGATTATTATTTTACAAATGACGGTAGTAGTTCTGGTGCATCAGTTTTGGTTACTGGCAGCACAATAGTTAATCAGATAGGTAGTGGTAAGACAGTGCTGACTGGAACCAATACCTACACCGGGGATACAACCATTGATGCGGGTACTTTATGGGTGAATGGCTCAAACAGTCACTCTACAACTCGAGTCAATACCGGAGGAATTTTAGGCGGTACGGGTACTGTTGGTGATGTAATACTTTCAGGTGGTACTTTTGCACCGGGTAATTCCATTGGGACAATCAATGTCAGTGGTAATGTTGATTTTAGTGGTGGTGGTCTTTATCAGGTAGAAGTAGATGCTGCCGGCAACTCTGACTTGATCAATGCAACAGGCACCGCGACACTGACAGGAGGCTCGGTAGAGGTACTTGCCGAAAATACTACTTATCAAGCTAGTACAGATTATACGATATTAAATGCAATGGGTGGTCTAGACGGGACTTTTAACAGTGTCACTAGTAACCTGGCATTTCTGGAACCAACTTTGAATTATGATGCTAATAATGTTTTTCTTAATCTGGCTCGTAATACGACAAGTTTTTCAGATGTTGCTTTCACACCAAATCAGCTAGCAGTCGCCAATACATTATCTAATAGTAACGAACCCTCACTGGAAGACTTGATTGATGATATTGAAGGACTGACTGAAGACGATGCAAGACAGGCTTTTGACAGTCTAGGTGGTGTTCAATACGCTAACATTCAATCAATACTCCCTAAACTTAGTCAGACATTTCAAAACCTTTTAGGTGATCGTTTAAAGGGTGATACTCTTGCTTTCAATGATTCATCAATGCAAGGGCTTAATTCTGGTGATACATTATCTGCAGAGGAAGAAGTATGGCTGACGGTCTATGGTAGCTCCGGTGATATTGACAATACTAGTAAAGCAAGCGGTTCTGATTACGATACTCAAGGCATTATTATTGGCACTGAAAGGGATATCCATAGTAATCTAAGACTTGGAGTAGCTGCTGGCTATGCTGATAGTGATATTGATGCTAAAGATTTTGATGGTGATGTAGACAGCTATCAACTTGCAGTTTATGGCGGTTGGAAGCATCAGGATTATTTCATTAATGGTCAGTTTGATATTGGGCAGCATCAATTTGACTCAACTCGTAAGATTATTGTTGGTGCAACAAACTCTACTGCTAGTGCTGATTATGATTCAGAACAGTATAGTATGATTGTAGAGGGAGGCAAGAATATTAAATTGTCACCAGTCACAACTCTAACTCCTTTTGCGGGACTGAGTTATTTTCTTATACATCGCGATAGCTTTACAGAAACCGGAGCTGGTGCAGAAAATCTGAAAGTAAGTAGTGAAAAAGATGAATTGTTTCGTTCACAATTAGGTCTGCAAGTTTCACATGTATTTAAGACTGATAATGATAAAGCACTAACAGGTGATCTTTCTATGGCTTGGGTACATGACTATGGAAGTACCGAAGATAGTATAACAGCAGGCTTCAGCACCGCATCAAATACAAAATTTAATATTACGGGTCCAAAACTGGATCGTGACAGATTAGCATTAAGTGCTGGATTCACCGGTGCTTTATCAGATGATATAGATTTAAACATACACTATAATGCAGAAATCTCTAGCTCTGATGATCATCAATATCTTTCTGCCACATTACGTTATATGTGGTAAAGGAAGGGAAATAAAGAGGCACTCTAGTACATCAATTACTCATTAGGTCATTCAGTGTTTGAAATAAATATTAAAAACATACAGGGAAAGTCTGAAAGCCTTGTAGTGTTAACCTCTAATTCATTATAAAGCATGAGTGTCCAATAATTAAAGTATGGAATTCTTTTATTCCAAACTTTAATCTAGGAGAAGGCTCATGAAAATAACAGAGCCTAATCTATACTGATGTTCAAGGTCTTATATAGG
>JAUVDF010000129.1 GCA_030595455.1 Fidelibacterota bacterium
ACCCGTTGCAATGCCAGAGGTGTTGACCTGAATCGAAATTATCCGACTGCTAACTGGCAATCAGATCCAGTGTACTATCGCAACCGAGCTGAGGATCCTCAAAATATTCCATTAAGCCCTGGCTCAGAGGCCGGTTCTGAATCTGAGACTCAAGGGCTAATGCAGCTGATTGATTCCCTTAAACCCAACCTGGTTGTCTCCCTGCATGGTTTTATAGCCTGCATCGATGACCCGCTTGCCTCGGATATTGGAAATGATATAGCCCGGCGAACCCAATTGGAATTAGTCCCTGATGTGGGTTATGCCACACCGGGCTCATTTGGCTCGTGGTGTGCTGAAAAACAAATACCGATTATTACCTATGAGCTTCCCTCGTTAGGCATTGTTGAGCTGCGAGATATCCACCTGCCCGTCTTAAAGGATTTAATGACCGGACATTACGAGTCCTGGTTGTAAATCTCCTATGCGCTGGATAATCACAGATTCAGGCCTGGGTGGCTTATCCGTATGTGCCAGGATGGAGCAGGAGCTAACGAAGAGCCAGTCTGGCTCGGGTATTGAATTACTCTATGTAAACGCCACTCCCAGTGATCTGGGGGGCTACAACTCCCTGTCAACCCAGTCTGCACGGATAGACCTATTTGATCGTTTTCTTAAAGCCGTAAATTCTCGATTTTCACCGGATCAAATAGCCATTGCCTGTAATACCCTAAGTGTGATCTACGCTGAAACCAATTTTTCAAAAGAAAGTCCAATTACCGTTAAGGGCATTGTTGACGCAGGCGTACAGCTGTGTAATGCTAGTCTTGTTCAGGAACCACAGCGAGATCTGATAATTTTTGCTACCGAGACAACCACTGAAGCCAATACTTATCCGTCCCTGATTCAAAATGGATCTGCTCAGCTGGTTGCGCAGGCTTGTCCAGAGCTAGCCAATGCCATTTCTAATGACCCCAGTGGGGCAGCCTGCCGTCGTTTACTTAAAATCTATGTGAAGGACGCCCTGGGACAATTTCAGGGTTCGGTCGAATCAGTGTCAGCTTTTCTGGGATGTACCCACTATGGGTATCAGGCTCAAATATTCTGTGAGGAATTGGCGGCTCAAGGTGTCGAGGCCAAGGCTTTAATTCCCAATGATCTGCTGGTTGATCAACTTCTTGAAAGTGATGCTTTGAATAATATTGACTCAGCGGATGAATTAAAGATTCGCTTTATTAGTCGTTATCCAATCCCGCAAACCCAAATTGAGGCAATGGATCATTATCTGAGCAATTCTGCTCCTTTAACCATGGCCGCACTGCACAAGCAGGAAGTCATCCCTGACCTTTTTTAAGTTACCCTGATCGATTCATCACAGCTCAGGTAAGTATATCATGATGATATGCTCACATATCAATATGATGAACCAAAGCCTTTTTATTTGAACAATCCAGCTTAACAGAAATCTATATAACTAAAGTATAAACAGTTACTAACAGATGTATCTATCACATCTGGCACAGCGCTTGTGTATAGTATTCTAGAATGTTAAGCAAAACAAAAATGTTAAAGGAGGATATGTGATGAAGACCATGATGAAATACCAACCATTGATGAGCACCATTATCAGTCTTCTTTTGGTGACCACAAATTTATGCGCCATCGGTATTTGTATGGCGATTCGATAAATAATTGGCAGGAAGAGCAGTATTTTATGCAACTAAACAATAGGGAGTTCGGGCTTATGAAGCATTCACTTATAGCACTGATGGCGTTTGTCGTTTTGGCTTGCGGCGTTTCATCAGATACAGGGATCAATAAGAGCATTTTTGTGGCTGATGGAGAACATAAAAGTAATGGTCTGCGATCAGTAAATGGCAGTATTACCGTAGGGAATGAAGCTACCGTTGATGGTGACTGCTCAACTGTAAATGGTAGAATCTCGATTGGAGAGAATGCCTCTGTTGGTGAAGTAGGTTGTGTCAATGGCAGTATTAGTCTTGATAGAAATTCAAAAGCTCGTGAAGTAGGCTGTGTTAATGGCTCTATTAAACTTGGTGGAGAAGTGCAGGTCGATGGAGATGTTTCAACCGTAAATGGCTCGATTTCTACTAAAAGAGAAGTTGAGATTGCCGGAGACATGGGAACCGTGAATGGCGACATAGTCAGCGCCAGGACTTTCATTGCCGGCAATATAGAAACTGTAAATGGCGATATTGATCTACTTGATCAAAGTGTCGTGCGGGGAGACATTATTGTCAATCGTGACCGGAAGAAACCACGTAAACAATTTAAAGAGTTGGTCATCACAATTGATGAAGGCTCTAAAGTAAAAGGCAATATTGAAGTAAAAGGCGATGACCCGAATGTTACTGTAGTACTCGCAGATGGCGGCGAAGTTCTGGGAGAAATCATTAACGCTAAGGTCATTCGCAAGTAGCCGAGCCCCAAAGTGGGTGTCATACAATGAAGGGCCTACGGGCCCTTTGTTGTTTAGAGTAATCTTTCTGTGCTTTCAATAACCCCGGGTTTTCCTGCCGGGGCGTAGCTGAGATTATTTGAAGCGTAGACTGGAACCCGGGGTTAGTCCAATGATTTTGGACATTTTGTGCGGGGGTGTATCTATTAAGACATACACCCCCTCACAAAACCTGCTTGGTAGATGTATGTGGATCCCCGCCCTGAAGGACGGGGCTATTGAGAATCCGAAATTCTTCGATAAACTCAGAAAGACCAAACGACTAAAGTCCCCATCATTCCCTTTTGCCACAGGGCTGATTTATGCTATCCTACAGGCATGGAGGCTCGTGACGAATGATGATCTATGCAAATGGGAATTGGGTGAAGGCGGAAGATGCTGTAATTCCCTTTAATGATCAGGGATTTCTATATGGTGAGAGCCTCTTTGAGACCATCCGCACCAACCATGGTAAACCTTTTAGAATTGAAAAACATCTAGAACGTTTGCAGAGTGGTATGCAGACGATTCGCATGGATGGAAAAGCCTTACTTGATACTATTCCCGCACTGCTACAAACATTTATTGCCAAGAATGAGATTAAACAGGCACTGATCAGGGTTATGATTACCCGTGGTGCTATTTCAAGTGCTAGTGATGCTAAATTGGCACTGTATATATCAGCGAGAGGGGTCAGCAGGTTTGAAGATTGGCCGTTTGAGGTGATTTTTTTCGAGGAAAAAAATTATCCCATTCTGCGCTTCCATCCAGCAATCAAGTCAGGTAATTATCTGGGTAATATGCTGGCTAAAAAAGATGCTGAAGCAGCGGGTGCCTTCGAACCAGTATTTATTAATAATGATGGCTACATTACTGAATGTGCCATCCGTAATATCTTCTTCATCAAAGATAATGTACTGCTAACCCCGACAATTGAACTGGGCGTTCTCCCTGGAGTTATCCGCGATACGATCATGGAATTAGCAAGGAAGCGTGGTTTACAAGTACAGGAAGCATTGATCCGCTACGACCAGCTTGCTGAAATGGATGAAGCCTTTATATCAAGTACTGGCGTTGGCGTTTTGCCGGTTACCTGGAATGGCTTTGAGTCGAACTACAAACATAGTCAAGTCTTACGTAAGGACTTGCAACTACTTTTTGAATCAGGAGCATCAGATGTCACATAAATTTAATCCAGAGCGAGCCGAAAGATTAGTCTCGCCTGAACGCTATCAGGAAATAAAACCTGATATCCTGCTACAACGTCTCGGGGTACCACCGGGAAAAACCATTCTGGACCTGGGCTGTGGGAATGGCTTTTTTACTTTTCCGGCGGCTATGGGCATGGGTGAAGAAGGGATGGTCATCGCTGCCGACGTTTCTGAGCAAATGCTGCTTTTATTGAATCGTCGCATGCCGCCAGATAATGTTCAGGTGCTGCAGGTAGAGGAAGTAAAATTAGATATTGAAGATCAATCTGTGGACGCGGTTGTCGGCATAGCGCTGTATCATGAATTCAAAGCTCCCCTTGAAAACCTGGCTGAGATTAAAAGGGTTCTCAAAGCAGAGGGAAAAGTCATGTTTATGGATTGGGATCCGAAAGCTGACCAAGAGCGGGGTCCAGCCAAAGACCATCGAATCGCAAGCGCTAAGGCAATACAGAATCTTGAAGCTTCAGGCTTCAGTATTGATGTTCAGGAGAATTATGTTGAGGATATCTGGTTACTTATTGCTCATTTATCCAGTTAAGCAAAGGACCTGATGGTTTAGGATAGATGAAGCAGCTTAATCTCTACTACGTCATAAGTACCATCATCCTGGCTGTTATGATGCTTATAA
>JAUVDF010000031.1 GCA_030595455.1 Fidelibacterota bacterium
GAGATAAAGATAGCTTTGGGTGTTTTCGCAGGATCGGCAATTTTGCTGAATGGACGTTGACGCAGGGCTGGCCACAGACCACTATTTAATAATATTTTTTTGGCCTGGTCCGTTGAAAAATTATCAACCTGAGTTTTGCTAAAGCTTTCAAAACTTTCATGTGCATCCGCACTCACATCAACAATGACCCGTTGAATTACACGTCGCTCGCCTCGAACAATTTCGCGTACTGTGCCAGCTGCTGGTGACCTGAAAACAACTTCGGGTACTTGCTTATTTGTAAACAAGACCGATCCACGTTCTACTGTGTCACCGGGTTCCACCTTCATGGCTGGTCGCAAAGCTCTGAAATCTGTGGGCTGGACAGCAATGGCTGTAGTTTTGTGAGCTTTTTCGATACGCCGTTCAGCTGAGCCTTGTAACGGTATATCGTAACCCTTTTTAAGTTTAAACATTCCCATTAGAATGTGTCTCCGTGTTGGTTTGTATCGCTTTTATTCTGAGTTGTTCACCGTGATGAACCCCAAGAATGCGAACCCATTTTTAAACGGTTTAGATACATATTACTAAAGCGCTTGTCAAGGTGTTCATTAATGCGTTTTGACACAAATACAAAATACATGCCATGAGAATTCAATCTTTTTGAAAATAGTTGCTTTTGCTGAGATAATTAAGCCTGAGAAAACCCCACAAATTCCACATCTTGCTTACTCATGAAACTCATTGCCCACCCATGGTTGCTCGGCTATCTTGCGCCGCTTTACACGAGCTATATATGAAATAATAGTTTAGTGGTGAAGAAATAATTGACGGTTGAGGAAATAGGAGTAATGCTCGAACAACTCTCACAAAATCTAGACGGTGTTTTTAAAAAACTCCGCGGCCATGGCAAGTTATCTGAAGCTAATGTTTCAGACGCCATGCGTGAGGTTAGAAGGGCACTCCTTGAAGCCGACGTCAATTATAAAGTTGTTCGTACTTTCGTAAATTCTGTAAAAGAAAAAGCACTGGGCTCTGAAGTCCTGCGTTCTATCACGCCGGGACAACAGATTGTAAAAATTATCCATGAAGAGCTTATTGTACTGCTTGGACAGAAAACTGCAGAGCTTGAACTTTCAGGAAATCCGGCCATTATTCTTTTGGTCGGTTTGCAAGGTTCAGGAAAAACAACAACCTCGGCTAAGTTAGCACGCAATCTACGTAAAGATGGGCGTCAGCCCCTTTTGGTAGCTTGTGATGTTTATCGACCGGCAGCTATAACCCAGTTGCAGGTCCTTGGTAAACAACTGGATATTCCAGTTTATGCTGAAGAAGGTAATCAGGACGTAGTCAAGATTGCACAAAATGCAATTCGGGAATCCGTCCGTTATGCCGCCAATGTGGTTATTGTTGATACTGCCGGTAGATTACATGTTGATTCTGACATGATGGATGAGGTTAAAAGGCTCCAACAAGCGCTAAAACCAGCTGAAACACTATTTGTGGCAGATGCCATGACTGGTCAGGATGCGGTTAATGCAGCAGGGACTTTCGCGGAAGCGGTCGATCTGACGGGAGTCATCCTTACGAAGTTGGATGGTGATGCACGCGGTGGTGCAGCACTTTCTGTCCGTGAGGTTACTGGAAAACCCATCAAGTATGTCGGAGTGGGCGAACATCTTGACAAACTGGAGGTTTTCCATCCAGACCGTATGGCTGGACGCATATTGGGAATGGGAGACATTGTCTCTCTGGTGGAAAAAGCTCAGGAAGATATCGATGTCGATGAGGCTGCAAAGCTAGAAGAAAAGATGCTCAAAAATACCTTCGATCTGGAGGATTTTAAGCAGCAGCTGAAACAACTGAAGTCTATGGGATCAATGGGCGATTTAATGTCTATGATACCTGGAATGAAGGGAATAAAAGATGTTGATATTGATGAAAAAAGGTTGACTAGGATTGAAGCAATTATTAACTCTATGACCCTTGTCGAAAGACGGAGACCACAGGTATTGAATGGTAGCCGTCGGAAAAGAATCGCCACGGGGTCTGGAACGAAGGTTCAGGATGTGAACCAGTTGATAAAGCAGTTCCAGTCAATGCGGAAGATGATGAAGAAATTTGGAAAAATGAATAAAAGGCAGTTAATGAAAAATCTGCCTATGGGATTTTAAGGAGGACACCACTTGGCTGTCAAAATCAGACTGAAACGGTTGGGAAAAAAGAAACAACCTTTCTATCGTATTGTTGTTGCAGATTCTCGGGCCCCACGCGATGGACGCTCAATTGAAAAGATCGGGCACTATAACCCAATCACAGATCCTGCTGAACTTGTTATCAATGAAGAACGTTTGTTCCATTGGTTGGATGAGGGCGCTCAGACGAGCGACACTGTATTCAGCCTGCTTCGTGGCAGAGGGCTTACACTCAAATATGAGTTGAAAAGCCGGAATGCTGATGAAGCTACGATCAACAAAGAAATGCAGAAGTGGGAACTAGCCCAAGGTGAGCGTGGCAAAAAGAAGGCCGCCGCTGCATCTGCAAAGCTAGCCAAAGCTGAAGCTGAGAAACAGGCCGAAGAAGAAGCAGCAAAAAAAGCTGAAAAAGCTGAAGCTGCTGCAAAAGAAGTAGCTGAGGAACCTGTGGCTGAAGAAACTGTTGAAGAAGTAGTTGAAGAAACAGTCGTTGAAGAAGAAGCTACTAAAAAAGTAGAAGAAGCTGAAGCCGCTGTAGAAAAGGCCGTTGAAGAGACCGCCGAAAGTACGGAGAAAGAAGATTCTTAAGAAGCTGAAAGGATTCCTTACCAACAATCAGGAAGATTCCATAACCCACGGAGGTATGACCATGAAAGAGTTTGTCGAGTACGTAGCTAAATGTCTAGTAGACAATCCAGACGACGTTGAGGTCAATCAAGTAGATAGTGAAAGGGTAACAATCTTTGAATTGAGGGTAGCTAAGGAGGACATTGGTAAGGTCATTGGCCGCCAAGGCCGGACCGCTAAAGCATTTCGTACTTTATTGGCTGCAATTTCGGCAAAAGCAGGTACCAATCGTGCCATGCTTGAAATTATCGAATAGAGCCAATGCAACCAATTGAGGTGAACAGGACTGCCATTGGTGTGGTTCGGAAACCTCATGGGGTTCGAGGGGGACTTAAGGTGACCCTTCATAATATCGACCTTAAAATGTTCCAGAATCTGGAGCAGCTTTTTGTAAAGACGGGTAGTAATTGGAAGCAACTTACGCTCAATAGTTCACAAGGTTATGACGACTATGCAATTCTCAGCTTCAAAGAGATCAAAGATCGCACAGAAGCAGAAGCATATCGTGATCAGGAGATTTATACAAATCGTGATGAATTGCCAGACCTTGATGACAGCGAGTTTTATATTGATGATCTTGTAGGCTGTGTGGTTGTGGATGAGGAACGGAAACCACTTGGAAAGGTGGTGGAAATTTTGACTCCAGGAGCACATGAGGTTCTGGTTGTGCAACAAGGTGACCAGGAAACTCTGGTTCCCCTTGTAGATGAATGGGTGACAGATATTAACATTGAAGCCAAATGCATTCAAGTCAACAGTGCTGAGGAGATCAAATGATTATCGATGTGATCACTACCTTTCCTGATACGGTTAGAGCCTTTCGGGAAATGGGGATAGTTGGTCGAGCTTTTGATAGTGGTTTGGCAGAGTTAAAGTGTTGGGATATCCGTGATTATGCGGATGATACCTATAAGCATATTGACGATGTTCCATTCGGTGGCGGACCAGGGATGATTATTAAACCTGATCCATTGTTTAGAGCCTTTGAAGCTATTGAAAAACTTCGTAAAGGTCATGGGCATCGCATCTTTTTGACACCGCAAGGAAGACCATTCAAGCAAAATTCAGCTGAGAAACTTGTAGATCACGATCACGTGGTATTGCTCTGTGGGCGATACAAAGGGATTGATCAAAGAGTAAGAGATGAACTCATTGATGAAGAGATTAGTCTGGGAGATTTTGTGCTCTCAGGTGGTGAAATAGCAGCGTTTGCTGTTATTGATGCCATGGTTCGCTTACTCCCTGGAGCAGTTAATGATGAAGGTTCTACTAAATCAGATACTTTTCCTGTTGGATTATTGGATGCTCCGTATTATACCCGCCCCTCTGAGTACCGTGGTTTGAAGGTACCAGATGTTTTACTCTCTGGGCACCATGCAGAGATTGATAAGTGGAGAGAACAGCAACGCCTGGAGCGCACTAAAGATAAGCGCCCAGACTTGTTTGATAGATATATGAGAGGACTGGAGGATAGTCATGAACAAAGTAAATAACCTGGTGGCAGGCCAGCTGAAAACTGATCTACCTGATTTCAAACCGGGTGATACTGTCGCAGTAGATGTAAAAGTTATTGAAGGTCAAAAAGAAAGAATTCAGGTCTTCGAGGGTAATGTAATTGCCCGCACCGGTAAAGGTATTAATGCTACTTTTACTGTTAGAAAGATCTCAAATGGTATTGGTGTTGAGAGAATATTCCCACTCCATGCTCCCACTGTTGCTGGTATTAAGGTATTACGTCGTGGTAAAGTACGTCGTGCCAAACTTTATTATCTTCGCAAATTGCGCGGTAAGAAAGCCAGAATCAAAGAACAGAGAGAATTCTAAGGTTCTTCTTGTAGGATCATTGCGATCCATACTTTTAAAAGGCTGTCCAGAAGGGCAGCCTTTTTTTATGCCCCAGACAAAACAGGACACAGATATTGCATTTTAACCTGACAACTATTAAGGTGCATCCATGCTGGAGAATCTGACCCTTTTAAACATTGCCGCTGTACTTCTAATTGGAGCATCAGCCGGATTTATTAACGTCCTGGCCGGTGGAGGCTCATTTCTGACTCTGCCTCTGCTGATATTCTTAGGCCTCCCACCAAACCTTGCTAATGGAACGAATCGCCTGGCTATTCTCATGCAGAATGCTTTTGCCATTGGGCGATTTATGCACAAGCAGGTAAATCCGGGTCGGTTTGCGATTAAAGCAGCTAGTTTTGCCTTACCGGGAGGAATCATAGGTGCCTGGTTGGCAACTTTGGTCAGTAATGCTCAGTTTCGAATAAGCCTTGCCTTAGTAATGATTGTCATGTCCCTGTTTACCTTGCTTTCAAACAAAAAATCTAAGGGTCTGCCTGACCCTCTAGATCCAGAAAGCTATGCTGGGACCTGGCTTGCTCCAGGAATAGGCTACTTCTTTGTCGGTATCTATGGTGGGTACATCCAGGCAGGTGTTGGGTTCTTGATCCTGACAGTGCTGTTATGGCAGAATATTAACCTGGTCCACGGTAACGCTGTCAAGCTTACCATTATCTTTTTCTTTACGGCAACTGCGCTCATCATATTTGCTATCAATGGACAAGTCAATTGGGGCATGGGGTTGATACTTGGGGTCGGGAATATGCTAGGAGCCTGGTTAGGAACTCATGTAGCCATTAAAAAGGGTCACGACTTTATTAAACATGTGGTTACAGTTGCGGTCATCGGATTTGCGATTAAACTATTACTCGATAGCTAATATTTAATTTTGTTTGTCCCAAGTGGAGTATTTTTGAAGAAATCACAAGCTGAAACTATGAACCTTTCTGATCTACCAAGTGTTGATACTCTCCTGAAGCATATTGCCGGTATTGACCTTCCACACAATATGAAGCGTAATGAAGCCCGGAATATTTTGAGTGAGAGTCGCCAAAATCTGACCAAAGGTAAAGCTATAAAGCCAGAAAATATTAAAGATCAATACCAACAGAGATTACATAAGATAGCCAATTCTTTGCGGAAAGTAATTAACGGGACCGGTGTTATCATTCACACCAATCTGGGGCGATCACCATTAAGTGCAGCAATGTTCAAGGAGCTAGAGCTTTTACAGGATAGTTACGTGAACCTTGAGCTGGATCTTGAAGATGGCCGCAGAGGGAATCGCCATGATCATCTGCGACCCTGGATTCGTGCTCTGTCTGAAGCAGAGAATGGCATTCTCGTAAATAATAACGCGGCGGCAGTATTGCTTGCGCTCAATAGTCTGGCTAACAAGAAGGAAGTTATTATTAGCCGGGGCCAGCTAGTTGAAATCGGTGGGTCTTTTCGAATTCCGGAAATTCTTCGGAAAGCAGGCTCTAAGTTGGTAGAGGTTGGTACCACGAACCGAACCCATCTTAGTGATTATGAGTCGGCAATTACTGATCGGACCAAACTCCTATTATGGGTGCATTCCTCAAATTATAAAATAACCGGGTTCACCAAGTCAGTTTCCCTGACAGAACTGGTAGAGCTAGGTGCCAAATACGAGATTCCTGTGATGGCCGACCTGGGTAGTGGAGCCCTGGTGCCCATCGATAGTTTTGGTTTACAACGTGAACCACTTGTATCAGAGACTATTAGATCAGGGGTAGACGTCGTCACTTTTTCAGTGGATAAGCTACTGGGTGGACCACAAGGTGGGATTATCGCAGGTAAAGATCAGTTCATTAATAAAATAGAGCAGAACCACCTCCTGCGAGCCTTAAGACCTGACAAGACCCAGATATTACTCACTCAGCAAGGTCTAAGGGCTTTTTCAAAGGGCGCTGGATTACTGGAACATATCCCGATCTATGGAAAATTAGCCAGCAGTATCGAAGGACTCCAGGCTAGAGCGAAAAAGATCATTGCTGCGATTGATAGTCAGTCCCTATCAGTCAATATAATTGACACAAAAGCTCAGGTTGGGTCTGGTGCATCACCTTCTGAAACCATGAACTCTATCGGGATCAGTCTGCAACATAAGCAGTTGAGAGCCGCAAAAATCTCAAGCTGTCTACGTGCCAATGAACCTGCTATCCTGGGACGAATCAAAGACGATTTATTTCTAATTGATTTAAAAGCCATCGATGAAACAGAAGATGCATTTGTCATTAAAGCCCTCAATAAGCTCAACTAAAAAAAATTGAATTAAATCTAGCTCTGGACACAACCCTATGAACTCACCAACTATCTGGCAGTCAAGATTGAAAGCATTGGGGCCTGGACTTTTATGGGCCGGTGCTGCCATTGGGGTTTCTCATCTGGTTCAAAGTACTCGAGCCGGTGCCAGCTATGGGTTTGCCTTGATTTGGGTAGTATTGGTAGCCAATTTATTCAAATATACCGCTTTTGAATTTGGTCCTCGATATGCAGCTGCCATGGGAGAGAGTCTTCTCGATGGCTATCAGCGAGTTGGGAAATGGGCATTGGTCATTTTTCTGATATTGACCTTTGGCACCATGTTTACACTTCAGGCGGCTGTCACCGTTGTCACCGCCGGCTTAGCCAGCAAAATATTTGGAACGAGTATGAACCCGGTGATGTGGAGCGCTATCATCTTAGCTATCTGTGCTGGTATTTTAACCATTGGTAAATATCCACTCCTCGATAAACTGATCAAGATCATCATTATCGTGCTTACGATTTCCACAATTCTGGCAGTTATAGCTGCCGTAAATCATGGATCTTCAGTCAAGGCTGATTTTGTCCCGCCTGTTGTCTGGTCAATGGCTGGAGTTTCTTTCATAGTAGCGCTTGCCGGATGGATGCCCTCAGCCATCGATATTTCCGTGTGGCATTCACTTTGGACCATTGAGCGTCGAAAAGAAACAGGCAGCGCCCCCTCATTGGATGATGCACTATTTGATTTCCGCCTGGGATATTTTGGTACTGCTATACTTGCCTTGGGTTTTCTTACCCTGGGTGGACTTATCATGTACGGCACTGGTGAGAGCTTTTCACCTTCCGGAGCTGGTTTTTCCGGTCAGTTTATTGGTCTGTATACTTCTACTCTGGGTGAATGGAGCTATCTTATTGTCGCTGTCGCCGCATTTACGACCATGTTTAGCACGACTTTGACAGTAACTGATGCATTCCCAAGAGTTCTATCACGGGCAACTGAATTGGTCTTTCCTGAAAGATTCAGCAAAAATGATGATCATCACTTGTATTGGATCTGGATGGTAGTTGTATTGAGTGGTGGCTTAATAATCATTGGCCTATTCATAAGCGGAATGACCGTCCTGGTTGATATTGCTACAACCCTGTCTTTTCTCACAGCCCCAATTTTAGCTTATATCAATTTTCGAGCAGTGACAGGGGACTGGATGCCTGAAGGAACAAGCCCTGGACCCAAGATGATGCTCTTGAATTGGATCAGTATGATCTTTTTGGCTTGTTTTGCTGTTTTCTTTATTATCTGGCGATTCATACTGAACTAAGTTAATACTATGTACTGGATAGATAGAGTTTGAACGTGAATGATGACCCTATTTCGACACGAAAATGAGATTATTATACTAGATGAGGAAAAACAAGTTATCACGCGAAGTAAATTTAAGCATCTCTACGATCCCAATTGTTCCGCCCGAAATCACATGGAGACCCTGGGTAA
>JAUVDF010000176.1 GCA_030595455.1 Fidelibacterota bacterium
GGAGATGCTGCCAGAATGGTGAATCCTGTTTCAGGGGGTGGGATTATATCAGGTATGCACGCTGGCAAGATCGCTGGTGAAGTTGCTGTAAAAGCCATTGAAACTGGCGACATCAGCATCAAGGGTTTGACTGATTATCCAAAACGATGGAGAAAAGCTGGCGGCAAATCCCATGAAGCCCTGCATCGTATTTCAGATAGCATAAAGACAATTACTGACGATGAGTTAAACGCTATTGCCCATAAGTTGGAAAAAGTACCTCAGGCAAGTAGGTCTCTTCTGAAAATATTTACTGCAGTTGCCACCCAAAAGCCGAAGATTCTTCTGGATGTTACCAGAGCATTTACTGGTTTTTAGTGAGTTATAAAAATATAGAAAGCTAAAATAAATTGATAATATTCCATATGAAAAGAGCAGGGTTATAATTGTGAGTTTTGCCGAATATTTACAGGGTATCGGTATAGGTACGTTTGTATCCTTTGATTTGGAGACAACCGGTCTTGACCCAAAGGTTGATTTTGTAATTGAATTTGGTGCCGTTAAGGTTGTTGACGGTGTACCTACAGAGCGCTATCAACAATTTATTAAACCACCGGTACGGATACCAAAATTCATCCAAAAGCTGACCGGTATTACCGATGAGATGGTCAAGGATGCTCCCACATTTGAGGAGGTTGTAGATGATCTCTATGATTTCTTAGGTGACCATCCACTGGTAGCTCACAACATCCATTTTGATCACAATTTCCTGAATAAGAAACGGGAAGATATCGATGGAATTCCATTACAGAACCAGCTAATCGATACGCTGAGCCTGGTTCGCACAGTTCGCTATGATATCATCAATCATAAACTCGGTACCGTGGCGGAGTTTTATGGTCTGTCCAAAGAAGGCGCCCACCGAGCTGATTACGATGCTGATCTGGTGGCAGACATTCTCTTAATCCTCATTTCTGAGATGCAACGTTTGCCGACTGGCGTAATTGAAAGTCTGGTCAAGGTCTTAGAAGGTAGTGGATTACCAAATGAAGCGCTCTATCAGGGAATGTTGGACTGGGCTATTTCAGGGCGTAGTCTTGGTCAGCTTGCTGAATACCCAAAATTAGAATTACCCAATAAACCAAATATTCGACACCATGCTACAGAAGGTCAGTATCCAGATATAGATCAAATATTTGCAAAAGATGGACTGCTATCTGAACATCTCGAAGGCTATGAACCGCGTGAGATTCAAGTCGATCTGGCCCATGATATCCAAACAGCCATGCGAAATGATGAGTTCTTTATGGCCGAGGCTGGGACCGGCGTTGGTAAGAGTCTGGCCTATACCATCCCTGCAGTATTAACGCGTCATGATTTAAAAGAAGACGAGCCAATCTTTATTAGTTGTAACACCAAGAATCTCCAGGATCAGCTCTTCCATAAGGAAATTCCTTTCATTCAGGAGAAACTGGGTCTGCCATTAAGAGCTTTACTTCTAAAAGGCCGTAATAATTATCTGTGTAAGACTAAATGGCAACGTGCTATGCGCGATATTAAGTGGCGGTTTAGCCGCAGAGAGAAGGAAGCGCTCCAAACCCTGGTTATTTGGGTCCACGATACACCAACAGGGGATATTGATGAGCATAACGGGTTTCACACAATTGGGAATGCTCTGGTTTGGTCAAAGCTAAATAGTGAGCCAGGCTTTTGTACAACGAATGTCTGTGCCCACAATGATTTCTGCTATCTGGGTAAATTGAGGCAGGAATCTGCTAAGGCTGACATCGTAGTTGTGAATCACTCTCTGCTCCTGGCTGATGCCGCCTCAGATCATGCTATCCTACCAAATTATCAACGTCTAATTGTCGATGAAGCTCATCTACTGGAAAAAACTGCGTATCAGTTCTTTGCAGCTGAATTTTCATATAGAAGTATGAAAATATTTTCGGATCAGCTGTTTTATAAGGGCAAGAATAAGAGTGGTTTATCCATAGAGCTCAGACATTTGTTAGTTCCTGTCGATGAAAAACAGAAGCAAGGTATTACCGGACACCTCGATCAATTAGAAGCTGACATCATTGAAGTAAATAAAGTTCTGTTATCATTCTTCACTGAATTCAAAGATACAAGACGTCGAGAAATAGAGCGAGCTACATTCACCTACAAAGAACTGTACACCAAAGAGAATGATGTCTTTGCACCGGTTCGAGGAATCTGGTATAGCTTGATTACCAGTTTAACCAGCCTGACAGGGCAGGTTAGAGACATTGAAAAAGCTCTGGATGAATTAGATGAGGATAAAATCTCCGGTTTGTCAGAAATCAGTTCCAGAATCCAATCCTGGCGTGAAACAATGAATCAAACTTTGGAAGTTATGGATCAACAGGCCGCAGCTGATAACCCTGACTTGATCTACTGGTTTGAAATCATGCCAAAAAGTGAGGTCGTGGCAGTAAAATTTGTCCAGGTTCCTTTAGATATTGGCAAACAGATGCAATCCCGGGTTTACGAGGAAATGTCATCAGTGGTCTTTACCTCAGGGACATTATCAGTTGATGGTAGCTTTAATTATTTAAAACAACGCCTGGGTTTAAGAGGACATGATCGACTTCAAGAGAAAGCATACCCGTCTCCATTCTATTATGAAGATCAGGCTAGAATATTTGTCCCCACCTTTATGGGTCCCCAGAATAGTGAAAATTATACAATTGAGGTCTTATTCCTCCTGGAAAAGATCTGGAAAACTCACCCAGTTGGGACCATGATCCTTTTTACCAGCTATACTATGCTGTTGAATTGGCAGGAAGAGTTAGAGGATCTGATTAAAGGCTCAGGACGGCGATTGCTGGTACAGTCAAGCCGGGTCTCCCGAATGGACCTTATTAATCAATTCAGAAAGCATCCTGGTAGTATCCTGCTGGCCACAGATAGTTTTTGGCAGGGAGTCGATCTTCCCGGAAATGCACTAGAACTCTTAGTGATTGCTAAACTTCCATTCTCAGTGCCCTCTGACCCAATTGTCAGAGCTAACAGCATGGCTCTGAAGCAAGCTGGTGAGAATGATTTTATGGGCTATAACGTGCCCGAAGCTGCCATTAAATACAAGCAGGGTGTCGGACGGTTAATTCGCAGTACCACTGATTTTGGAGCTATAATATCACTTGATGAACGCATATTTACCAAACGATACGGGGACTATTTTAGAAATTCCACACCCATTCCACATGTTTCAGCACGATCAGAGAAAGAACTCGTGGATATGGTTCGGGACTGGTACCGATCTCATGGCGTTCCAGAACAGAATTAATTACTTGGAGAAC
>JAUVDF010000171.1 GCA_030595455.1 Fidelibacterota bacterium
CTGGAAAAGATCTGGAAAACTCACCCAGTTGGGACTATGATCCTTTTTACCAGCTATACGATGCTGTTGAATTGGCAGGAAGAGTTAGAGGATCTGATCAAAGGCTCAGGACGGCGATTGCTGGTACAGTCAAGCCGGGTCTCTCGAATGGACCTTATTAATCAATTCAGAAAGCATCCCGGTAGTATCCTGCTGGCCACAGATAGTTTTTGGCAGGGAGTCGATCTTCCCGGAAATGCACTAGAGCTATTGGTGATTGCAAAACTTCCATTCTCAGTGCCCTCTGATCCAATTGTCAGAGCTAACAGTATGGCCCTGAAGCAAGCTGGTGAGAATGACTTTATGGGCTATAACGTGCCCGAAGCTGCTATTAAGTATAAACAGGGAGTCGGACGCTTAATTCGCAGCACCACTGATTTTGGAGCTATAATATCACTTGATGAACGCATATTTACCAAACGATACGGGGACTATTTTAGAAATTCCACACCCATTCCACATGTTTCAGCACGATCAGAGAAAGAACTCGTGGATATGGTTCGAGCCTGGTACCGTTCTCATGGCGTTCCAGAACAGAATTAACTATTTGGAGATTGGATTATGATTCTGGATGGTAACTCATTAACGCTTGATACAATTGGACAGGAATTAAATCGGTCTACTCAACTGTCTATTAGCAAGGATGCCAGAAACCTGGTACTTAAATCCCGGGAGGTTGTGAAGCACATTCTGGACACTGGCAAAACAGTTTATGGTGTGAATACCGGATTCGGAAAACTGGCAAACCAGCGTATCTCAGCTGATAAATTGAAACAACTGCAGGTCAATCTACTCCGTAGTCATGCTGCTGGAACCGGTGCATTTTTACCTCGGCAAACAGTCAGGCTTATCTTGCTCTTGAAGATTAACAGTTTGCTACGGGGTTATTCCGGTATCCGGCTGGAGACCATTGAAGGCTTAATTAATTTATATAACCATGATCTGATTCCTGCTGTCCGTGAGCGTGGCAGTGTGGGAGCAAGCGGAGATTTAGCTCCATTATCTGATCTAGCCCTGCCGCTAATTGGTGAGGGTGCCTTTTTGACAGCTGATGGGAAACAACAGCCTGCAGCCGAGGGATTGAAAATAAATCAACTGGATAAAATTGATCTGAGGGAAAAAGAAGGTCTCTCTTTGATCAATGGAACTCAGGTGAGTACTGCTCTAGCCATAGAATCTTTGTTAGCAATCAAGCAGCTTTACTACACCGTTAGTGCGGCTGGAGCCTTTAGCGCTGAAGTCATGTTGGCTACTGATGCTGCCTTTCAGGATAAAATTCAAGAAGCTAGGAATCAGACTGGGCAGAAACATGCTGGCAAAGTATTATACCATTTAATGCAGAATAGTGGCTACCGGGAAGCACATGTGAATTGTGATCGTGTTCAAGACTTCTACAGTCTACGCTGTATGCCGCAAGTACATGGATCGCTCTATGATCTGATCGTTCATGCTGAAGAAATATTAATCCGCGAGGCAAATAGCACAACCGACAACCCAGTCACTCTCATAAAAGAAAAAATGATTGTGTCAGGAGGTAATTTCCATGCAGCACCAATTGCTCATGTCCTGGATTTTCTGGCTATTGCGCTGGCCGATGTAGCAGCCATGAGTGAGCGGAGAATAGCGGCTTTTCAGGATACAACTCAGAGCAATTTACCCATGTTTCTGATGAAAGAAGCCGGTTTGAACTCTGGTTTTATGATTGCTCATGTTTCGGCAGCCGCCTTGGCTAGCGAAAACAAAAGCCTGGCACATCCGGCATCTGTAGATTCTATCCCCACATCAGCCAACCAGGAAGATCATGTTAGTATGGCACCTGCTGCTGGATATCAGCTCAGGAGCTTGATAAAAAATGCATCAACTATTTTTGCCATAGAACTATTGTGTGCAGCTCAAGCACGGGATCTTAATCCGAAATATAAACTAGCTGTCAACAGTGAGGACATTTATCAATTAATTCGAATGGATGTTCCCTATTTAGAGCAAGATGGTGCTTTAAGTGCCTTTATCGATCATATAAGTCAACTTGTCATGGCTGGGGACATAGCCAGAATCGTACACCGAAATATTCAGGATTTAACATGAAACGAATGAGCATAATATTTTTGATTTCAACCATAGGTGTTCTCATGGTTTTTAATTGTGCAGCAGAAAAGGTAAAATACGATCTCCCAAGCGCTCAAGCCTCTGATAAACCAGAGTGGGTGGGAACCAATGATGCTGTAGGCGATACTATATTTATCGTGGTTGATCTACCGGGAAATACATTAGATGATATGGCGCAATCTGTTCAGGAAGCCCAATCTGTGTTACATAATATACTTGCCGGTGAAATTGAAATGACCCTGCATGAGTACTGGATTAATCAGCAAGTTAACTATAGCGAAGAAGAAAAATTTCAACTCCTTGCTGATCTACCTATTACCCTTGAGCATATGATGAATCATGTAACGATTAGAGATGGGTGGGAAGCAGCTGGTGAAGTTTCCATTTTATGCGCTCTAGATTACAAAAAAATGGCTGAAGAATTTGAAGCTGGTATGCATATACAGGATCAGGCGATCTTGACTGATTTCAGGCTCCGTCTGGATAAACTGGCTAAATAAGGGCAGTAGGTTATTTATGCGATTTGTAGATTATGTTAAGATAAGAGTTTCGGCCGGGCATGGTGGCAATGGAATCGTGGCCTTCAGAAGAGAGAAATTTGTCCCCAAAGGTGGTCCTGCCGGAGGAAATGGTGGGAGTGGTGGTAGTATAATACTTGAGGCTGACACGCAGCTCCACACCCTGCAGGATGTCAGGTACAATCGGATTTATAAAGCAAATCGTGGTCTCCATGGTGAAGGAAGTTTAAGACACGGGAAAAATGGAGCTGACATAACAATTAAAGTTCCTGCTGGAACGATTGTTAAAGATGTGGCTAGCGGTGATGTTCTGGCTGATCTCCAAACCAATGGTGAGTCTATTGTAGCTGCTAGAGGTGGTTGGGGCGGTCGTGGGAATGCTAAATTTGTTAGTGCTACCCATCAGGCTCCCAGAGAGTTCGAGGAGGGCAAACCAGGTCAGGAAAGAGAGCTGGAGCTGGAGCTTAAAGTGCTGGCTGATGTGGGCTTGGTTGGGTTCCCAAATGCTGGAAAATCAACCCTGCTTTCACGAGTATCACGGGCAAAACCGAAAATAGCAGATTATCCATTTACCACCCTAGTACCCAACTTGGGAATTGTTAAATCGGGAGAGTACACCAGTTTTGTCATGGCTGATATACCAGGCTTGATTGAAGGTGCCCATGAGGGCAAAGGCCTGGGAACGCAATTCCTGAAGCATGTTGAACGGTGTAGTGTATT
>JAUVDF010000010.1 GCA_030595455.1 Fidelibacterota bacterium
ATCGACCTTATCGATCTCAGCTTCAATGGCACCATTAATAAAATCTGAGATGACTGCATCAACAGCTACCCCTCTACCAGAGATCATCATCCCAGTTTGACCAGTACCGACAAATATCGAGTCTAGCCCCAATTCCTGTAAATGTTTTTGCAGGGCTAGTGCAGTGGTCATTTTTCCTACATTAGAATCAGAGCCAATGGTGAGTAGAACCTTAGATTTTCTAGTACGCCAATTCCCTCTGGCAAACTTTAAGCCCCCAGGGGGTTTACGAACATCCCAAATAAGTTCATGGTAGGGTTTTAATGCTTCAGTGTCAGCTAAAAACTGATGCAAGCCAGCCCAGACTTCCACACCAACTTCCAAAGCCTGTTTTAATTCAGGAATCCATTCAGGATTAACAGCTCCACCGATGGGTGCAATCCCGATGGCCAAAGTATCCGGTTTATATTTTAAAGCTTCATTCACATCAGCCACAATGGGGATATCTCCACCATAATGGAGAACATCCTGGGCGGTCTGCCCAGCCTTTTTACGATCAATAATTACTTGAATTTCAGCATGCCGAAATAGAATCAAACCATTGGCGGTCTTACTCCCGAGAGCATTTAAATAATCCTGGGCATACAGGGCGAATCTGCGTTTAGCAGGAGTCATAGTGGAATAATCAGCTATCTATTTTTAAACTTTGGTAATCTACGCTCCAGAAAGGCATTGGCACCTTCTATGCGATCCTCAGTATCAAACACATCTCGAAACGTCCCTGCTTCCACTTTCAGCCCTTCTGACAGATGTAAACCGGCACCATCATAAACTGCCTTTAGAGTAAAAGCCTGAGCCTGGGGACCTTGACTCATGATCACCTCGGCGATTTCTTCGACCTTAGTCATGAGCTCTGCCTGGCTAAATACCTGGTTGACCAATCCAATTCTAGCCGCTTCCTCTGAATCAATCATCCGTCCTGATAATAGCAAATCTAGAGCATGTCCGGTGCCGACCAGGCGCGGTAAGCGTTGAGTGCCCCCAAACCCGGCAATCACACCCAGTTTAACTTCAGGTTGACCAAATTGAGCATTCTCTGAAGCATAGCGCAAATGGCAGGCCAGTGCCAGCTCACAACCACCACCCAAAGCAAACCCATTAACAGCGGCAATGACTGGTTTGGTACTTGATTCTATAAGCGAGAAAACAGCCTGGCCACGACTTGCAAAAGCATGGGCTTCCTCAGACGTCATTGATGGGAATTGACTAATATCTGCACCGGCAACAAAGGCTTTCTCACCGGCTCCGGTAATAATGATTACCCGAACTTCTGCCTGCTCTTTTAGTTCTAAAAAACAACTTTCCAGTTCATCCAGAACCTGGGCATTTAAAGCATTTAATTTACTCTGCCGGTCTATTAATACTTTGGCGATTCCGCCACTAATTTCCAGTTTTACGAATTCCATTACGATCTCCAAAAATGACGGTTGAAGAGCACCACGACTGTGAGAACTTCGAGACGACCTAACATCATCATAAAGGTCATTGACCATTTCTCAAAATCACTAAAAAACGAAAAATTATCTGTGGGACCAACGTCAGCTAGACCCGGTCCAATATTACTTAACATGGAGATAGAGGCCGTCGCACTGGTAACTAGATCATGTCCAAACGCGGTCAGAAATAGTGAATACCCCACAAATATCGCCACAAAGAAAAGTAAGAAGGTCGTTGTGTTACGTATGGCGTCATCATCTACAAATTGATTTCTTAATTTGATAGGCAGGTAGGCTCTGGGATGAATCATACGGCGTAGTTCAGTGATGGCCATCTTTGTGAACAGCAAAATACGAATTGCCTTAATTCCACCACCTGTCGAGCCAGCCATACCACCTACAAACATCAGACTGAAGAGTAGCAGTTGGGCAAACTGTGACCATTGTTCAAAATCAGCCGTGACAAAGCCAGTCGTTGTAATGATCGAAACGACTTGAAATACAACTTGTCTGATGGGTTCAGCATTAAGGGCATTGACCACTAGGCTATCTACCTGATAGGATGGAGAGAAATATAGATCGATGAGCAAGACACCAACAGCCATTCCCATAATGCTCATCCAGAATTGCCACTCGCGACTTTTCAGGTAGCGCGTAACCTTACCTTGAAGACCAAAGTAGTGGAGTGAGAAATTGGTTCCGGCTAAAACCATAAAAATGATAATCACCCATTCAACATAGGCACTCTGAAAATGGGCAATAGAAGCATTTTTAGTTGAAAAACCACCTGTAGCCATTGTCCCAAAAGTATGACAGGCCGCATCAAACCAATCCATGGGTCCCAGCCATAACAAAATAAATTCTCCGGCTGAGATTAAAGCGTATACACCATATAGCAAGGTAGCTGTTTCAGAAATCCGGGGAGTAATTTTATCACTAACCGGACCAGGAGCTTCAGCGGCAAAAAGTAAGGTTCCACTTCTACCAGCTAAGGGCATGACAGTCACAGTAAACACGATGATCCCCATCCCACCTAACCAATGCGTAAAACTTCTCCAAAATAAAATTCCATGAGGCATACTTTCAATGTCGGTCAGGATAGATGCACCTGTGGTAGTAAAACCGGACATTGCCTCAAAAAAACTATCTGTATAAGAGAGGTCGGTGGCAAAGTACATGGGGAGAGCCCCAAAGATTGAAGCCGAAATCCAGCTCAGACTAACACTTAAAAATACTTGTCGGGGAGCCAGGACATGGTTGTGGCGAGTAAGGATATAACTGAGACTGCCGACTGCCAGAGTTATGATCATGGCTTTGAGCAAAGCCATACTATCCCCATCACCATAAACCAGCGACACCAGGAGAGAAAAGCCCATGGAAACCCCAATAAAAAGGGTCAGTGCTGCCAGCACATTTATAGTCGGCAGCAGGCTAAAACGTTTAGTTGAATAGTTCTTCGACATCACTCACTCTGGACGCTCTGGCAAATACAATGGCTCGATCACCAAGATTAATCACACTTGATCCAGAGGCAATTTCTTCACCATCAGGACGAATAATTCCACCGACAACTGCATCCGGTGGGAAA
The DNA here is from genome assembly GCA_030595455.1 of Fidelibacterota bacterium. Taxonomy (GTDB): domain Bacteria; phylum Fidelibacterota; class UBA8477; order UBA8477; family JABMPR01; genus JABMPR01. The sequence goes on from JAUVDF010000010.1 coordinate 3,064, forward strand.
TCGACATCTTTCATGGGCACTCCAACGATCTTGCTATTGGGCGCCGGAGATAATTCGATTACTTCTGTGTCAATTCCTTCCAGCATCATGACCGAATGGACTCGTCCCCTGACCACGTAACGCATAAAGGCATCCACCGTGGACAGGTTCTTACTGACAACAGAGTTAAGCCCTAAGCCCTTGACCAGCGGTATGTAATCAGGTGAGTTGATATGGACAATAACCTTATCCACCCCTTTACGTTTGGCAATCAAACCGGCAAATAGATTTGAAGCTTCATCATCAGTCAGGGTGATTAAGGCATCAAAATCTCCAATACCCTCACTCTCTAAAAAGTCGACATCCATCCCATCGGCGTGGAGGAGTAGCACATCCGGTAATTCCTGAGCTGCTTTCTGCAGTTTGTCCTTACGGTGATCTACCAGGCGGATATTAAATTGATCTTTCAGGTTGGCTGCCACAAGCCTGCCTAATTTCCCAGCCCCCATGATCATTACCGTTTTTATCTGTTTCTCCTGCTTAAAGCCACAGAGACGATACATCTCTGCTAATTTTTCTTTCAGGCATACCACAAATATTTTATCCGCAGGCTGAAAAACATGATCTCCTCCTGGAATGATGGTTTCACCATCGCGGTCAATAGCAACCGTCCGGAAAGGCAATGAATCGTATTTCGCTCCTAATTCTCTCAGGGATTTATGCATCAACGCACAATCATTAGTGGGAGTTAAGGCCACCATATAGACCTTGTTATGGCTATAGGTCATAATCTCTTGTGCTGTAGCATGCTGAACCAAATGCTGAATTTCACGAGCTGCAATTTGTTCGGGATTGATCACCCGTTCTATACCCAGCTCCTTCAAATCAAGCAAGGCACCTTTTTTTTGATAATCCCCGCTACGGACTCGGGCTAGAATTTTTGCTTCAGGGTTAAGTTTTTTAGCTTTCATCGAAGCAACGATGTTGATTTCATCAATCCGCGTCACTGCCAGAAAAAGATCGGCAGACTCTACCTGGGCTTCCACCAGGATATTGGATTGAGCACCATTTCCTTCAATTACCAGAGCATCTAACTCCTGCTTGGCTCTGAGCACTTTCTCTGCATCAGCATCAATAATGCTGATATCATTACCCTGCTCCGCTAAGGTCTTAGCCAAATAAAATCCTACACTACCAGCCCCAACAATGACAATTTTTTTCTTCATGCCTTAACCTAACACTTTTTTCAATGTTTCTTTTGCTATAGTTAATTGCTCATCACCAAAATCAAGATGGGTCACCAGTCGAATTCGGCGATCGCTAACCACTGATACAAGCAAACCTTCATTTTTGAATTGTGCTTCTATTTCGGCTGCATTACTCTTGGGAAAAGTCAGAATGACAATATTGGTCTGAGTCCAGGCCAGATCATTTTCAAGACACCCTAAATCCAGACAAGTCTCGGCTAACTCCTGCGCTCTACGATGATCATCTGCCAAACGTTCCACCTGGTTTGCCAAGGCATATAGTCCGGCAGCTGCCAGGCTGCCTACCTGACGCATCCCACCACCAAACAGCTTCCGAAAACGATGAGCCCGATCAATAAAGTCAGCACTACCCACTAAGACCGAACCAATGGGAGCTCCCAGACCCTTGGATAAACACAGGCTTACTGAGTCAAATGGCTCCGCATAAGCAATGGGATCAATACCGGTAGCAATCACAGCATTCATAAGGCGCGCACCGTCCAGATGCATAAGAAGCTGATGTTTTTGGGCGTATTCAGCTATTAATTCAATCATGGTAAGCGGGTATACAACACCACCGGCACGATTATGAGTATTTTCCAAAGTAATCAGGTGACTTTGAGCATAGTGGTGATCAGTAGGGCGGAGAGTCTCAGCTATTTGTCCAGGTTCCAGTATGCCAAACTCTCCCAAAAGTGGGTGGAGTTGTACGCCACTGAGTAAAGCCGGTCCCCCACCTTCATAGTTAAAAATATGCGAATTATATTCACAAATGACTTCATCACCTGGTTGGGTATGGCTACGAATGGCTAATTGGTTGCTCATTGTACCTGAAGGGATGAACAGACCTGCTTCTTTCCCCAGCATATCAGCAACTCTATTCTGAAGCTCATTCATTAAGCGGTCTTCACCATAAACATCATCCCCGACTTCAGCAGCATGCATAGCGCGTCGCATCTCGGCCGATGGTCTGGTGACCGTATCAGAGCGTAAATCAATAATATTCTCTAGCTTCATCATCTCTTAATCTTCTCGTTTAAGTAACTCTACTGCAGCCAGTCGCGTGGCATCACCGGGTGTACCATCCCCAATCAAGGTGGCGATTTCAGTGATTCGTTCACTCTCATTTAAACGTCTCACCCGGGTCACAGTACGATCATTGATAAAATGTTTTTCCACCCGGAAATGACTATCTGCCAGGCTGGCGATCTGGGGCAAATGGGTAATACTGATAAGTTGGTGATGTTGACCAAGATCTCTGAGTTCAGTGCCAACTACACGGGCAATACGACCAGAGATACCAGTATCGATTTCATCAAAAATTACGGTCCCAATCCCATCTTTTCCTGACATGGCCGATTTAATAGCTAACATGATTCGACTGATTTCACCGCCAGAGGCTATCCTAGCTAAAGGGCGAATAGGTTCACCGGGATTAGCCTGCATCCAGAAGGTTACCTTATCCATGCCGGAATCATCCGCTTTAAAGCGTTTGGACTGGAACTGGACCAAACCGTTTTCCTGTTCTTCCTGTTCCACCTCAATCTGAAACCGGGCTTTGGGAATACCGAGATGGCTTAATCGTTCTACAACGGTAGCGGATAGTTTCAGGGCTTCTTGTTTACGCCGCTTGCTTAGTTTTTCACAAGCATTAGAATACAGTTCAGTACTGGCTTTAATCGAAGTTAATAATTGCTCACGACTCCAATCAGGATCATCCTGCTTCCCAAGTCTGGCTTTGATTTCTTCCCAGTAGTTCAGTAATTCGGAGTAACTTTTATTATACTTCTGAGCAACACGATTAAGAATCTTTAGTCTGGACTCCACTTCACTGAGTCTTTGTGGATCAGAGCGGACCTCTTTCTCATACTCTGCTGCAAAATCTGCGATACTCTGTAATGATACGCGGGCTGCCAGGGCCTCAGGTAGAAACATGGCTGCTGTATCTGTATAGGTGCTTAAAGCCTCTAATTGGCTGATAATCTTGTTCAGGCGCTGGATTGCTGAACCCTCTACCTCTTGGGCGGCCTGGTAAAGAGCGGTGGCTTGTTCACTGATAGTCAGGGCGTTTTCCAGGACCCGGCGTTCTTTTTCCAACTCATCCAATTCATTGGGCTGAGGATTGATATCATTCAACTCCTGGAGCTGGAAGGCATAAAGCTGTAATTGTTCCTGCCGACTGGAAGCATCCCGCTCCCGTTCTTTTAGCTCACGGACTAAAACTGAGAGTGATTGATACTTTCCAGAAACATCCAGTATAAGATTATTGGTTTCGGCAAATTGATCCAGAAAATCAATATGGTGTTCTTCATTGAGCAGATACTGGTGTTCATGTTGGCCATGTAGATCCACTAGTAGATCCCCCAGTTCCTTAAGCTCTTGAACTGATCTACTTTGCCCGTTGATCCAGACTTTTGAACTCCCTTGAAGTTTAATCTCCCGCTTTACTGTGATAATGGCAGTTTCGATACCAAGGCTCTCAATTTTAGCCAATTTATCTCGTTTGACCTCAAATACAGCCTCAACAATAGCGCTGGGGTATCCTTCGCGGATAAAGTCCTTAAAAGCACGTTCTCCCAGAGCAATACTCAGGGCGTCTACAATCAGAGATTTACCAACTCCAGTCTCTCCGGTAATAACATTCAAACCATTGTCAAAGCTGACATTCGCTTCATCTACAATTGCAAAATTTTTGATATGGAGAGTCTTAAGCATTTTTTCTGAATTGTTCCAATACAGGTATCCTCATCAAGAGCGAGAAAGTAATTATGGAGAGGATCAGACCAAACACATCTGCAACGACGTCTTCAAGTGTGGAATACCGAGTTGGAACGAAGGCTTGATACAATTCATCAGCAATAGCAAAGAGGGCTCCAACGCTTACAGCCAGTCGATAGGAGGGTTTAAGTTCACTGTGTGGTTTATCTCTATAAAAAGCCCAAATCAGGGCAATACCAAATAGATTGTATTCGGTGAAATGAAGATAAAAATCTCCTATCCCCTGGGAGTATGTACCAACTGTGGTTTGATCCAAACTAGACAAGGCCAGAATGAGCAAAACATAGAGTATAGCCGGTGCAAAATATTTAAGTCGGTAGATTGCCATACTCCTTTAAAGCAGCGGGTAGCTGTTTCACAATATCACTGGCAATTAGTCCCAGCACTCCCTTTTCTGCTCGATTTAGATCGGCAGCCTTACCATGCATATACATGGCAAAATTTAAAACTTCTGGAGCTTGATTCCACTGGGACCACAGTGCGGCAATCACACCTGTGAGTACATCCCCGCTACCGGCAGTTGCCATCCCCTGATAACCACTGGAATTTACATAGACCTCCCCCTCTGGTGAGGCTATTAAGGAGGGTGCTCCCTTAAGCAGTACAAATACTTGATATTTCATAGCAAATTTTTGAGCGTCATGCCAGGTTGGTATATAGGAATCTTCTTTCTTCAATAATCGTTTGAACTCACCCAGGTGCGGCGTCAAGATAGTGGGTGCTTTTCGATCTATCAGGATTTGGGGCTCTTGACTTAGAGCGAATAAGGCATCGGCATCTATAATCAGAGGAGACTCAATTGTTTTTATCAGCGCTCTTACGGTAGCAAGCGTGTCCTCATGTCGACCAAGGCCAGGGCCTATGGCAACCACATCCGCCCAATCACTACCTGCGATAAGATCTAAAAAAGCATCGGACGCCAGGCTTTGTTCATTCGTCTCCGGCATATATTCGATGATAGTTTCCAGCGTGGCTGTTTCACCTATCTGGCCCAGAGATTCAGGTAAAGCCAGCTTGACCAGACCGGCGCCCGATCGTAGGGCAGCAGTCGCTGCCAGAACAGCGGCTCCTGTAAAACCTTTTGACCCTGCTATCAGGTAAACTTTACCACTGGAGTATTTATGGGCATCCGCAGGTCGTGAATACAGAGACGGGTCAAAATCACTCGCTTCCAATTCCTGGAGGATCGGTCCCCGGATATGATCGAGACTATCCTCGGGAAAACCAATATCGACAATGTCTAGTTCCCGTGATTGGCTTCTGGCAGGTTCAAACAAATGACCTTGTTTACCAAACCCCATCGATACAGTAAGGTCAGCTTTGATAGCTGGCTTTAGGACATTGCCCAGATCTCCACTTAATCCCGAGGGGACATCCACCGCTACAATTTGCGCTTTACTAAGATTACACAAATTGATGATTTTCGGGTAGGGGCTTCTGAGTTCTCCACTGATACCGGTTCCCAGGAGAGCATCAATAATCACGTCCGCATCCTTGATGGCGTTCTGTTGATTCGTACTATTTTGCCATATTTCAATATTTATATCAGAATCTTTTAAAACTGAAAAGTGGTGCAAAGCAGCGCCACTAAGTTCAGGCTCATCGACGGTAGTAATCAGGGAAACAGCGATCTGCTGCTTGAGTAAAGTTGACGCTATGACATACCCATCACCACCGTTGTTGCCTTTACCGGCTAATACTAATATTTTGGGTGAACCCTCGAGGAAACCATGTAACTCCATCCGGGTCACAAGTGCCTCACCAGCATTTTTCATCAGGGTCTTACCAGGTATTCCACGATTTTTGATAGCATAATCGTCGACGCTGCGATTGGCCGATATGCTTAAGAAAGTACGCACAGAATCAGGACTCCAGAATTGCGAAGGCGATGGCCATGGATTTCTCATGGGAAATAGTGACCATGCAAGTTCCCTGAATGTGGATCAAGAGAGAGACCATCGGCCTGCCTTCAGTATCATTCAGGATTTCGATATCAGAAAATGGAATTACTTCATTGTAGCCACTCTGATAAACAGCCTTGGCAATGGCTTCTTTGGCAGCAAAGCGTCCAGCGAAATGGACTTCCGGGTGTTCTTTGGATTCACAGTAGGCAGTCTCACCTTTTGTAAAAACCCGTTTTGAGAACCTTGCCCCGTAGGTTTCTGTCAGCCGTTTTATACGGCTAACTTCTACAATATCGCTACCTATTCCTTTAATGGCCATGAGTGTTTAATTTATACTTTGGCGTCAACAGGGAAAGCGGAAATTTTGCTTCAGACAACTCATTTAAGGGAATCATAATCGACTGTATTTTGAATTTTATGGCATAAAAAAAGGCTGTCACAGGGACAGCCTTTTTGAGAAATATGTTTTGGTTTAGGTTTATTTACCTTCCCATTTAGTCAACTCATCAATACGATAAGTCGCGACACTTTTCCATCTGGCATCACGGGCAGCCTGACGATAAGCGATAACTGCATCTTTATTACGTTTTAGACCTTTAAGTGCGTCACCTTTTTCAACCAGAGCTGGTGCCCAATTCTTTTTCTTTGCTAAAGATTTTGAGGCAGCAGTAAGTGCTGATGAGTAGCTTTCAGTACCATTGTAAGCCTGAGCCAGAGAATAATAAGTCTTGTATGAAGTTGATGTGCCAGTCAAGCCTTTTAAGGTAGAAATTGTCAGGGTATACTTTTCCTGGTCAATATATATTTTACCCAGTAATTCATAGGCTCTGGTATATTTCTTATCAACGCCGATCGCCTTTTTTAGATTCTGAATAGCCAGATTATTATTTTTTTGGCTTTCATAAACCTTAGCAATGGCATAATAAGCTTTTTCATAACTGGCATTAATGGAGATGGACATTTTCAAGGACTCAATGGCTCTACTGTTCTTGCCCATTTCACTGTAAAGCATTCCTAAGCCATACCATGATTTATAATGAGTGGGGTCACTGGTAACAGCATCCCGATAATATTTCTCAGCGGTAGCAAGGTCACCATCTTTTTTAAGAATAACAGCTAGCATGTAAAACCCACTGGCAAAGGCTGGATCTACAGCAACAGCCTTCTCATATTCTTCACGAGCTGACATATAGTCTTTACGTTTATAATATTTATGTCCCTCACTGTAATGCTTATTCCGCACCATCTCAATTGCTTTACCATACTTGGTTTCCTGAGGATCATAATTCATGGCATTCCTGAATTTCTCAGCAGCCGTGATCGGTGTCTCTTGACGATAATGAACCATTCCCATGCTATAGTAGGCCTCACCTTTGAATTTGCCCCAGATATCATGCGGTGACTTATTCATATGGTCGATGGCGTCATTATATTTCTTTAGTGATTCAGTATATTCAGATCGATCCATAGCTCGACGAGCATCAGCCAGCAGAATATTAATTTTTTCTAAAACCTGCCATTCAGTGTGGATTTCTTTATGCTCATCTTCATCGATGGCTTTTGACATAGCAGCTTTGTAAGCACTATCTGCTGAACTGACATTAAAATTCTTGATGGCTACCCGTGCCCTGGCAACAAAGACATCTGGGAATTGAGCTAACAATTGCCCATAAACTGATGTTAATATAATTGCTATTATGGCGAGCTTTTTCATGCTTTGCTTATCCTCTTAAAAAAATCAACTCTCAAGATTTTAGCTTTGGTTCATACACCAAATTCCACGCTAAAACCTATTTTAATTCACTTGAGACTTCATCGCAAGTGGCGTGCAATATAGATGATGAGTTAGCTTTTGTCATTGATTTTATTGAAGCAAACTGCCTTTGTGCCCTCCGACATATTGGCAAAAAGCTTACTCCCTCAGCACCCTCTTTTGACTACTTAAACGGATTAAAGGTTAGGAATGTTCACAAAAAAAGAGACCTGAAATTCAGGTCTCTTTAAAAATATTTGTTTGTGTGCCGAGAGCGGGATTCGAACCCGCACAAGCGTTAGCTCACTGCCCCCTCAAGACAGCGTGTCTACCAGTTCCACCACCTCGGCCAGAAAACAATTATTCTGGTGTCGAATTTTCTGATTCACTAGAAGTTGCAGCTGAAGTCTCTACTGCTTCTCCTGGTGTACCAAGTTCAGCTGGGCTGGTAGCTTCAAACTGAGTTCCAGGAACAAATAAGTCTTCCTGCAATTCCCTTTGAAAATCACTCTCAGCAGAGGAACCACCCTTGTTGAGAATTCCAATCAGCAATATGAGCACCATAAAGGCTACAGCTAAACCACCTGTTAATTTAGTGAGGAAATTACCTGCTCCTACACCACCAAATAAGGCGCTGGCAGTGTTACCACCACCAAATGTTCCAGCTAAACCGCCACCTTTACTAGATTGCATGAGAATTACCATCATCAGTAATAATGAGATAATTACCAGTAGTACGTACAAAAATGTCATGAGTTTCTCCTACTCGATCGCTCCGGCTGCATCAATAATGCCTTTGAAAGAGTCAAGTTTCATGCTTGCTCCTCCAACCAAAGCTCCATCTATGTCCTTATTGGACAATAAACCTTGTGTATTATCTGGTTTGACACTCCCACCATAAAGAATCCATGTTGATTCAGCAACAGCTTCGCTATAGAGCGTTTTCAGTGCTCCACGAATAAATTCATGAACGGCAATTGCCTGTTCTGGTGTAGCGGTAAGACCGGTACCAATGGCCCAAACTGGCTCATAAGCTAAAATAACTGTCTCCATCTCTGAAGCGCTTATGCCCTTTAGTCCATCTCTGAGCTGTCTGGCAATCACTTGTTCTGTTTCACCAGCCTCACGCTCTTCAATCTTTTCACCCACACACAAAATAGGGATCAAACCTGATTTCAAAGATCGTTGAACTTTCTTATTGATCCATTCATCACTCTCAGCAAAGACATGACGTCTCTCAGAGTGACCTAAAATCACATATTCAGTTCCAGTTTCCTGGATCATGGCAGCGGTAATTTCACCCGTAAAAGCTCCCGATTCTTCCCAATGCATATTCTGGGCTCCAACCTTTAGCTCACTACCATTAACCACGTCAAAAACCGTCTTCAACGCCAAAAAAGGCGGGCATAAAATAACCGACACCCCATGGGTGTCCAATATATTAATACGTAGCTCTTCGGCGAACTCTGCCGCCTTACTTGGACCAAAATGCATCTTCCAATTTCCGGCTACCATCTTATTTCTTTTCACTTACTTAGCTCCTTTCAAAGCTTCAAAAGCTGGCAATTTAATCCCGCTTAATAATTCCAATGATGCACCACCACCAGTCGAGGTATGCGTGACACAACCATCCAGTTTAAATTTTTTCAAGGCTGCGGCGCTATCGCCTCCACCCACAATAGTCGTTGTCCCTTTTTTAGTAATTTCGCAAAGCTTTTCTGCAATAGCCTTGGTACCCTCCTGAAAAGGGGTCATTTCAAAAACTCCCATCGGTCCATTCCACAAAACTGTCTTTGATTCATCCAAGATACTGTTGAACGATTTTCTAGTTCGGTGTCCTATGTCCAGACCCATGAGATCATCTTCAAGGGCTCGAATTGGTAGCTCCTGTCCCTGCGCATCCTCTTTGATTTCCCGACTGGCGATACAATCAGATGGCAAAACCAGATTCACACCCTTAGCCAGACAGAGGTCAATAACATCAGAAGCAAATTGAATTCGATCCTCTTCTACAAGAGAGGAGCCCACATTGTGATTCAGGGGCGGAGCACTCAGAAACGTAAAGGCCATTCCCCCACCAATGAGAATATTGTCAGCCACATCAGCTAATCGTTTAAGCAGATCAATCTTGCCACTGACTTTAGAACCACCCATGACCACAGTGAAGGGTCGTGCCGGTGATTCAATTGTTTTTACCAAAAACTCGATCTCTTTCATCAACAGAAATCCAGCCGCTTTTTCCTCAAAATGGCTCACAATCCCAACGTTTGAGGCATGTGCCCGATGAGCGGTTCCAAAAGCGTCATTCACAAAAACATCAGCCAGAGTAGCTAGTTTTTTTGAAAACTCAGGATCATTTTGGGTCTCGGCAGCATGAAAGCGGAGATTCTCCAGCACCAGGATTTGCCCCGGCTTAAGATTCTCAGCCAGTGTCTCGACTTCAGAGCCGACAGAATCTGGAGCAAACAGAACTTCAGCCTGAACCAGCTCAGCTAATCTGCTAGCAATCGGTGCCAAGCTCATTTCTGGAATGACTGCTCCCTTGGGTCGCCCGAGGTGAGAGGCCAGGATTACAGATGCCCCCTGATCCAATAAATATTCAATCGTGGGCAGAGAAGCTCTAATTCTGAAGTCATCAGTAACATTACCCTCAGCATCTAAGGGTACATTGTAGTCAGTTCTAACAAAAACCTGCTTGCCTTGTACTGCAAGCTCTTTGACATGTTTTGGCATTACGATTATTCCTATACCAAAAACCTACTGGGCATTCTTTAAAGCATCAGCCAAACCAACATGTAGATCAAATTTGAACTTCTCCACATTGATCTTTGGTTCATGCCAGACTCCGTAGTCGCCAGCCATGATCAATTTTACGAGATAACTTTGAGTCAGGGCTTCGGTGGTCTTCTTATCATACCAACGGATATCAACCTTGGCTGAGTTTTCACTTACTGCACCGAGTAGAGCGCTCAGGAAGGTCTGTCGATTCTCAGTATCTGTATTGATCTTGGCAAAACCAGCACCAATAAGTCCCTGAATCTGTTCCCAGTCAGTTCCCACAAAGTTCTTCCAGGTCTGTCCATATTTATCAGCCATACCAGCACC
>JAUVDF010000132.1 GCA_030595455.1 Fidelibacterota bacterium
TCATATTCCGGTTTGGAATAAATTTCAGTTAAACCTTGAAGGTCAAGCCTTAAGAAATACCTATTACCAATATGATACACGGCTCTATCTAGGACTTCGATATCGCTTATGATAGTCAGCCGCACAATCCTAATAGCTCTATTTGTGGTTGGCTTGGCTGCACAACCAGCTGAAACTCAAGGTTTAATATTTAGCCATGATCTACATGTTAATGATGAAGAGATCGATTGTCTGGATTGTCACCCTTCTGACGGGATTGAGACAAGTCAATATGCATCTGACCGCTTGTTGCCGGATGAAGAGGCTTGTATGATGTGTCATGATGACTGGAAGGAGGATGGAAATTGCGAGAGTTGCCATCAGGGCACTCAAACAATTACAAGCCGTATCATACCAGCAGCCAATTTTTTATTTTCTCACAAAAACCACTTAGATGATAATCGTTTTGAATGTGCTGTTTGCCACAATGATATGGTTGGTATTGAGAACTTACCACCTTTACCCCAAATGAGTGATTGTGTGAGCTGTCATCTGGATCAGCAGGAAACCACAGATTGCTATGATTGTCATGAATCTAACCAGATTATCCGGCCAAAAAATCACACCTGGAATTGGGTTCAGGATCACGGAATAGCGGCTATGAGTGCTTCAAATGATTGTTTAGAATGTCATGTTCAGATCAGCTGTGACGACTGTCATAGCGGGTCAAAACTTGCTACAGATAATTTCAAACTATCGAATCCAGTATCCATTTATAGAAAAGATCTCCAAGGGAGTAAACAACTTATTGACAGAGTTCATGATTTAAATTACGTCTACTTCCATGGAATAGATGCCAATACTAAGTCCTATGAGTGTGGCACCTGTCATGAAGTTCAGACCTTCTGTGTGGATTGTCACCAGAATGAATCTGAACTCATCTTAAACAAACCGGATTTTCATGGGGGCCTGGACTGGGGAGCCGTCAGTTATCCCAATGGGACCAACTTCTCCAACAGTATAGATGGTGGAGGGCATGCTGAATTAGCCAGAATGGACATTGAGCGCTGTCAAGCCTGTCATGATATAGAAGGAGCTGACCCAAGCTGTGTTCGTTGCCACATCGATGTAGATGGTATTCGTTTTACAGATCCTCAAACTCATCTGCCAGGTTTTATGTCTGATGCAGAAGAAGGGGATTGGCATGAAAATGAGTCATCCTTGTGCTATGTGTGCCATACAAAAGAAAGTGAAGGGCAGGGCTTTTGCGCTTATTGTCATCAATAATTTCTGGAATAGTAATCGTGCTGATTTTTGGCGCATGTTCAGAACCCAACGCTGCAAACCGAGCTGAGCTACCTGAAACGGTTACCTATAATGATCATATTGAAGCAGTCTTTAATAGAAGCTGTGTCCGGTGCCATGGAGGTGCTGTCACTCATGGAGTAGATTTATCAAGTTATAGTGTAATACTTCAATCTGTAGGTACAAGTCAATCCGAAGATTTGATCGTAATTGGCAACCCCCAATCAAAGTTGTTGAAAATTAAACTATCACCCGAAACTGGGGAAATGTATCAATATTTAAATGACCCAGCTGAATATGACTTGATCTACAAGTGGATTGTTGAAGACAGTCTAAAACAGGGACTTTAAGGATTAAAGAAATTAGTATAAGATAATTTCCCCGACACGATCACCAGTATTTTACTACCGTTTTCTCTGAGATATCATTAGCTTCTGCTCAATGAAGATGCTCAAGCGAATCATTCTTTTTATTCTGTTTTTATTTATCTATCTCATCCTGAGAGAGATGCTCAATTTCTATGTCTTAGCCTATACCGCAAATCCATACTTAGGATATGCAGTGCTGCTTCTCCTGCTGGTAACTCTGTTCTATTTTGTGCTGATTCCCATCTATAGAATCAGTCGACTCAGCGGTGATCCCGGTCCGGTGCGAAAACGGAAAAAGGAGCTGGATCTGATTGATATGCGACTCCAGCGAAGTTTGAATAATCCCTATCTTAAAGAGATCAAGTTTGAACACCCCAAGCTTGGATCAGCATATGAGCGCTATGAGCTGACAACAGCCACCCTATCTGAGCGTTGTGATGAGATTCGGCGAAAATACATTGTCCATCTTTTTTACAGTACAGCTGTATCCCAGTATGGCTTTATTGATGCTATCCTCATTTTTTCGGCCAATGTGAACATGGTTAAAGAAATTTTCACGCTATATACGGGCCGGGCCAGCGGTCGGGATCTGTGGCAGATCATGAAACAAATTTACTATTCGATTGCCATTGGTGGCTCTGAAGGTGTGGAATTTGCCGTTGAGGAATTGATCACAAAACTTGGCTCGGATACACTCAAAAGCATTCCCTTCTTTGATAAAGTCATGGCTTCTATAGCTGGGGGTTTTACCAATGCAGTACTCCTTTCTCGTATTTCCATTATCACTGAGAATTATTGTAAATTAACCTTTGTCAAATCTACAAAGGACCTTTCTCCAGAACCCAAGAAAGTCCTGGAAGCCACCAGAGCTGTTGTCGATGAACCCATCCGCTATATAAAGCAGCAACTCAATGATATTGCTAAGCAGAAGGCTATTGATTTTTCTAAATATGCCATAAATCCTACTCGAACGGTCATAGAGAAAGCGATTGATAAATTTAGACCCCAGGAGGAGGATCAAGCTGGTGAAAGGAAATCAGTTCTGCGTAGTATTGCGCTGGGAATTAATCCACTGAAGTATCTTGCACGTCGTGGGAAGCGAAAATAAATTCAAGCTCTGTTATTCCTCATATGAGGAGCAACCTGTGAAGTGGGGATATCAACTACATTACATTACAGTGGATTTATATATGAACATACTGATTGATGTTGCCTTCCCTTGTATAAAGACTAATATGGTCACGTATATATGAGTTACGTTATTTTAGCATCAAAATCTTTTCTTATTTTCAACCCAATATTTATTGTGAGGTAATCCGTGGCAAGTGTCAATCTAAATCATGATATAGATCCGCAAGAGACCAGTGAATGGCTGGATTCTCTGGCGGCAGTCTTTGAAGAAGAGGGGGTTAATAGAGCTCATTTCCTGGTGAATGAACTCATTGACTATGCCCGGCGACATGGTGTCCGTCTGCCGTATAATGCAAACACTTCTTACCTAAATACCATTCCCGTTTCCCAGCAGCCAAAATTTCCCGGCGATAGAGCCATCGAACGTCGGATTAAATCTATTATTCGCTGGAACGCTATGGCCATGGTCGTCAGGGCCAATAAGGTTAATGATGGTATTGGGGGTCATATCTCCACCTTTGCCTCTTCGGCTACTTTGTTAGAGATTGGTTTTAATCATTTCTTTCGCTCAGCCACCGATCAGTTTGGGGGAGACCTGGTTTATTTTCAGGGACATGGTTCTCCGGGAATTTATGCCCGCGCATTTCTTGAAGGACGTCTCAACGAACAGCATTTAATAAATTTTCGCCGTGAATTGGCTCCAACAGGTGGATTATCTTCATATCCTCATCCCTGGTTGATGCCGGATTTCTGGCAATTCCCAACCGTTTCCATGGGTCTGGGACCCTTGCAGGCCATTTATCAAGCTCGCTTTATGCGCTATATGGAAAACCGTGAACTGATTGCTAAAAGTGATCGTAAAATTTGGGCTTTTCTCGGTGACGGGGAAATGGATGAACCAGAATCTTTAGGTGCAATTACCCTGGCTTCCCGTGAAAAACTAGACAATCTCATCTTTGTTGTGAATTGTAACATGCAGCGTCTGGATGGTCCGGTTCGTGGTAACAGTAAAATTGTTCAGGAACTGGAAGGCGCTTTCCGAGGTGCCGGCTGGAATGTGATCAAAGTGATCTGGGGCTCCGAATGGGATCCCTTACTTGCAAAAGATAAAGATGGCCTCCTGGCTAAACGCATGGAAGAAGTGGTGGATGGTGACATCCTGAAATATATCGTTGAAGGTGGAGCTTACATCCGTGAGCATTTCTTTGGAACATCACCTGAACTGCTAGATATGGTCAATCACCTTAGTGATAATGATCTGGAAAAACTAAAGCGGGGTGGTCATGACCCGGCAAAAGTCTACGCCGCCTATGCTGAAGCCACTGCTCATACAGAGCAACCTACGGTAATCCTCACCAGTACGGTTAAAGGTTACGGTATGGGAGAAGCTGGCGAAGGCAAAAACATTACCCATGGTCAGAAGAAACTGAATGACGAAGAGTTAAAAGCCTTCCGTAGTCG
>JAUVDF010000160.1 GCA_030595455.1 Fidelibacterota bacterium
TACTCATGAGCATACCAGGTGGATGGGAAATGCTGGTCATTATATTGTTTATTTTACTTTTCTTTGGCGCCAAGCGTTTGCCTGAGATGGCCAAAGGTCTTGGGAAGGGTATCCGTGAGTTTAAAGGTGCCTTAAGCGGGATTACCGATGAGATTGAAAAGGCTGGAAAAGCGCCGGAAGAACCAAAGGCCGAAGCTAAAGAGGAAGAAGAAAAAAAAGACTAATCAGCCAGGTGTCACTTGTGTTGATTGTCAGCCTCATATTTTCGTCTATTCCGAATAACAAATCCGGATAAATTATTTAGGACCTGCAAGAGTGTGGGTCCTATTGATATATGGATCACATGCTTTAACCATATATCAGCTTATTTTAGAAAATATTCTGAAAGTGAAACATTGCCAGCATGAGAGCTTATAAAAGTCAGTTTGCTGCAAATAATAAAGTATTTAAAGATTCAAAAGTGCGAGGTTAAGTGATTGTAACATTTCAAAATCCAGCGTTGATGTGGCTGTTGTTGATCATCCCTGCGCTCGTCATTGCGTACGTGTTCTGGAGTCAAAAACGCTTTGGTACGCTGAGATTTTCTTCTTTCCAATTGTTAGAGGGCTTATCGCTAACCAGCGGCATCTGGCGCAAGCACGTTCTCTTTGGGATACGCCTCCTGGCTCTAGCGCTACTCATTCTGGCCCTTACGCGACCCCAGCAACGCAATGCTTTGCAAGAATTCAATGCCGAAGGTATTGATATTATGCTGGTAATCGATATTTCCGGATCAATGCGCGCCACAGATTTTAAACCAAACCGTCTTGAAGCAGTTAAAAAAGTGGCTCAAACCTTTGTAAGCCAACGTCAGAACGACCGCATGGGGCTCAATGTATTTGCCCGTGAGAGCTTTCTGCAATGTCCTTTGACCACCGATCTGAATCGTCTTAATGAATTCATATCCAGTATAGAGATCGTTGATGAGAAATTTGATGGGACGGCTATCGGGATTGCTCTGGCTGGTGCTGTCAATCGTTTGCGAGATTCAGAAGCGAAGAGTAAAGTGATTGTCTTGCTATCAGATGGTCGTAATAATGCTGGTGAACTCGATCCTATTACCACCTCAGAATTAGCCCGAGACTTTGGAATTCGCATCTATGCCATTGGTGCTGGTACCCACGGGACAGCGTCCCTGCCGGTCCAGACTGCGCTGGGGATGAGGAATGTTCAAGTCAAAGTCGATGTGGATGAAGGGACCTTAAAAAAGATAGCCAGTATTACCAATGGTAAGTATTTCAGAGCGACTGATGAAAAGAGTTTGGCAGCTGTTTATCAGGAAATCTCTGAGATGGAAACTACGCAGTATAATGTTCGTGAATATGTTCAACACGCTGAATTATACTATTATCCATTGCTGATGGCGCTTTTTCTGTTAGTCCTTGAATACCTTCTGGAACGCAGCATCTTCAGGAGATTCCCCTGATGATTAGATTTGAAGACTACCCCGCATTATTGCAATGGGGCTTGTACGCATTACTACCTGCATTAATCATTGTTGGCGTTTGGGCTCGTGCTTCCCGGAAAAATATTATCAAACGGGCCGGCGATCCCCACCTGATTGAACAACTGTCACATAGTGTCAGTAAGCAGAAGCGCAGGATAAAGGACCTACTGCGAGCGGCAGCAATCTTACTGGTACTATTTGCCAGTTTTGGACCAAAGTTTTCTGATCAACTGACAGAGGTTCACCGGGAAGGCGTTGACATAGTGATCCTGCTGGATGTCTCCAATTCAATGCGGGCCCAGGACATTAAACCTGACCGCCTTGAAAAAGCCCGCTTTGAGTTACGTAAACTGCTGAAAGAGCTGAAGGGCGACCGAATAGCCCTAGTGGTTTTTGCTGGACAGGCTCATCTACAAACACCCTTAACTTTGGACTATGCGGCTTTTGAAATGTTTTTGGATATCTCTGATGAATCCTTGATCGGTGTTCAGGGAACCTCTTTTGAGAACGCGATTGAAATGGGTCTTAAAGCCTTTGACCAGGAAGATAAACAGCATCGAGCGATGATTATTATTTCAGATGGTGAAGATCATGAAGGTAATGTTGATGATGTGTTACAACGTGCCAAGGAAGAGAACGTAGTCATTCACACGGCTGGAATCGGTTCATTCTCAGGAACTCCAATCCCACTTTTTGATGACCGTGGAAAACTGAAGGGCTATCGTAAAACCAGTACAGGTGAAATTGTCACAACCCGGCTCTATGTGGGAACACTCCAAACCATTAGTATGGAAACTGACGGTCGATTTGTTCATTTAAATACGGCCTCAGCCAGTCTTGATGAAATTTATACTGATATATTGGGGATGGATCAGAAAGAATTTAGTCGTCATGAATTTACCAACTACAAAGAACAATTTCATTGGTTTGTTTGGTTAGCTCTACTACTCTTGGTGCTGGATTTACTCGTAAGTGATTTGCACAGCATTGATCGAAACTGGGAAGGGGATTATGTTCAAAAATAGCATGAATAATCTCCTGATGTTGATCAGTGTGATCATAAGTCTGGTTCCCAGTGTAGTTATTGCCCAGTCCCATGCAGCAGAAGCCTTTGAAAGCGCAGATTATGAGGCTGCTATTGAAGCCTGGGATGAGCTGTTAAAAGAGCAACCCGAGTTAAAAGACATTCATTATAATCAGGGGAATGCCCAATTTCGTTTAGGTGATCTTGACGAGGCAATCAGTTCTTATGAACAGGCCTTAAGCATGAAGGATAAAGCTGCTTTAGCTGATATCTATTATAATATGGGTAATGCCTGGTTACATAAACAGAATATGGAAAAAGCGCGGGAGTTTTTTAAACAAACCCTGAGATTACGTCCAGATGATGAGGATGCTAAAACCAATCTTGAATTATTGAACCATTTGCCACCTCCACCACCCCAGGATCAGAATTCTGAGCAAAACCAGGATCAACAGGAGAATCAGGATCAACAGAAACAAGATTCTCAGTCACAGGAACAGGATCAACAGAACCAGGAGCAGGAAGAGCAGCAAAGTGATCAGCAGGAGAATCAAGATCAACAGCAGCAAGAGCAAGAACAGCAAAACCCATCCCAGGAGCCAGGAGATGAGGAAGATCTGAAGGATGCCAAACAGTTACTGGATGCTCTGAAAGAACGTGAAACAGAAAACATGCGTGAACAAATCCGTTTGAAGACCTCTGGTCAGGACAATGAGAAAGACTGGTAACATGTCCAGACCCATAAACATAATATTGACCCTGTTTATGCTTTTATCGAGTGAAGCGATTGCTGAGCTGAAGGTAAATGCCAGTATTGATGCCAAACAAATTTTAGTCCGGGATTCATTTACCTGGAAACTTGAGGTAGAAGGCAGTGAGGAAATGCCCCAAATCCGTCTACCTGATATCCCCAATGTAGCTGTACTATCCGGTCCAATGCAATCGTCTAACTACTCCTATGTCAATGGAGAGATGACCAGCAAAAAAACACTCAGTTATACTTTTGTGGCCCTGGAGCCAGGAAAAGTTACGATTCCGGCAATCGAAGTCTTTTTAGGAGGAAGTAGTTTTTACACTAAAGCACTGCATTTCGAAATTATTGGCCATAAACCAGCTTCTACAAAATCGGGTCAAACCAACCCGCCCGTATTTATAAGTGCCATCCCTTCAAAAACTAACATTTATGTTGGTGAACCGCTT
>JAUVDF010000006.1 GCA_030595455.1 Fidelibacterota bacterium
GTGGTCGCGTAATTCGGACAGAAGGCCCTCGGGCATCCTGGAAGAAAGCCATCGTAACTCTCAAAGAGGGTGAAGCTATTGACTTTTTCCGTGATGAGCAGGCGTAAGGCGGTTCGGTATGGCAGTAAAAACTTATAAACCGATCACTCCTGGACAGCGTTTTAAAACAACGTCATCCTTTGAGGAAATTACCAGGACTGATCCCGAAAAAAGTCTACTTGCTCCTTTAAAGAAGACAGGTGGTCGTAATAATAACGGTCGTATCACATCACGTCGTCGTGGTGGTGGTCATCGTAGACATTACCGTATTATCGATTTTAAACGCGATAAATTCGATATTCCGGCTCGTGTTGATTCTATAGAATATGATCCCAACCGCTCAGCTAATATTGCCTTGTTAGTATATGCTGATGGTGAGAAGCGCTACATCCTTGCTCCTCATAAGTTGGTTGTTGGATCTCAGATAATTTCTAGTGAATCTGCTCCCATTAAGGTTGGGAACGCTATTTCACTGGAAAACATTCCTGCCGGTTCCATCGTTCATAACATTGAGATGAAGCCTGGTAAGGGTGGACAGATTTCCAGATCTGCCGGTGCTGGCGCGCAGATTATGGCTAAAGAGGGTGAGTATGTCACCCTGAAATTACCCAGTGGCGAAATGCGCATGATCCATAAGCGTTGTCGTGCTACTCTGGGCGAAGTTGGCAACAAAGAGCATGAAAATATCTCTTTGGGCAAAGCCGGTCGCTCACGGTGGTTAGGTCGTCGACCCAAAGTACGTGGTGTTGCTATGAACCCTGTCGATCACCCAATGGGTGGTGGTGAAGGTCGCTCCTCTGGTGGTCGTCATCCAACGACTCCATGGGGAAAACCCACTAAGGGATTCAAGACGCGTAAGAAAAATAAAGCGTCCAATAAGTACATTGTCGCTCGTCGTAAGAAGAAATAAGGGCTGAGATATTATGCCAAGATCAATAAAAAAAGGACCCTATATAGAGCCAAAGCTGCTTTTAAAAGCTGAGGCTGCTCAGGAAAGCAAAAAACGGGTTGTGATCAAAACCTGGTCACGTCGTTCAATGATTGTTCCTGAATTTGTCGGGTTAACCTTTGCCGTCCATAATGGTAAGAAATTTATTCCAGTTTATGTGTCTGAAAATATGGTTGGGCACAAACTAGGTGAGTTTTCTCCAACTAGAACTTATCGCGGTCATGGCGATAGGGCTAAGAGGTAAGCTATGGAAGCTGTAGCAAAAGCCAGACATATTCATCAGTCTGCCCGTAAAGTTCGTCAGGTATTAAACGAGGTGCGTGGCACACAGGTAGAGAGTGCAATGAATAAATTGCATTTCACACCTAAGAAGGCTGCTAAAGTGATTGAAAAAACACTACGTAGTGCCGTTGCCAATGCAGTGAACCGTGAAGGTTCAGAGGTAGATGCCGATAAGCTCTTTATTAAAGAAGCTTTCGTAGACGAAGGTCCAACAATGCGTCGCTTTCGGGCACGTGCTATGGGTCGCGCAACTATCATCAGAAAACGCACCAGTCATCTGACCATCGTGGTCGCAGAGAAAGAGTAGAGGAGTCGTTTTGGGTCAAAAAACACATCCTGTAGGTTTCCGTTTAGGTTTTAATAAAACCTGGAGTTCCAACTGGTTTGACGAGAAGAATTTCGCCGATAAGCTTAATGAAGATATTCTTCTACGTAAATACATCCATCAACGCCTCTCTCATGCTGCTGTTGATAAGATTGAAATTCATCGCACCAGTAAGAAGATTACCATTTCCATCTCGACTGCCCGTCCAGGTATTGTGATTGGTAGAAAAGGTGAAGAAGTTGATCGTCTCCGTGAAGAAATTCGCAGACTCACTAGTCGTGAAATACAGATAAATGTTAATGAAATTAAGCGTCCCGAATTAAGTGCTCGTTTGGTCGGTAGGAATATCTCTGACCAGCTGGTTAAGAAAATTGCTTTCCGCCGTGCGGCTAAAAAAGCAATTCAGTCAACCATGCGAATGGGTGCTGAGGGAATCAAGGTTACCGTCTCAGGTCGCCTTGGTGGTGCTGAAATGTCACGTACAGAGACCTTCCATGAAGGTCGTGTACCGCTGCATACCTTGCGTTCCGACATCGATTATGCTCTCGTAGAGGCTCATACAACTTATGGCGTTATTGGCGTCAAAGTATGGATCTGTAACGGTGAAGCAGTCGGAATTGCCGGTTAAGGGAGATTAGAAAATGTTAATGCCAAGAAAGGTTAAATACCGTCGGCATCATCGCGGAAGGAAGCATGGAAATGCAGCCAGAGGCAATGAAGTGTCCTTTGGTACCTTTGGATTAAAAGCGCTTGAAGCCGGTTGGATAACCAGTCGTCAGATAGAAGCTACCCGTGTTGCTATCGTACGAAAAGTGCGTAAGACCGGACGTATGTGGATTCGTATTTTTCCACAAAAACCTGTGACCATTAAACCTGCAGAAACTCGCATGGGTAAAGGAAAGGGATCACCTGAGTATTGGGTGGCCGTTATCAAGCCTGGACGTATTCTGTTTGAGGTAGATGGTGTTGATCTTGCGGATGCTACAGAGGCTTTCCGTTTGGCCGGGCATAAGTTACCGCTTAAAACCAAAACCGTCGCCAGACGTGATATTCACGAGAATTGATTATGAAAAAATCTGAATTAAAAGATTATTCACTGGAAGCCCTGAAAAATAAGCTGGCTGATAACGAAACTGAGATGGCAAATCTTAGATTTCAAAAAGCATTGCAACAACTAGAAAAACCAACTCGTGTTAGAGAGTTGAGGCGAGAAATTGCGCAGATCAACACTGTATTGCGTGAGATTGAGCTGGGAATTCGTGAAGATAAAGGTCAAGAAGCATGAGTGAACGCGGAAATCGCAAGGTCCTCCAAGGTATCGTTGTAAGCAATGCCATGGATAAGACCATTGTCGTTAAAGTAAGTCGCCGTCTACGTCATCCTCTCTATGGTAAGTATATCAAAAAGAGCAAGAAATTTAAAGCTCATGATGAGAATAATATTTCCAGGGTCGGTGATGAGGTAAGAATTATGGAGAGTCGTCCAATTTCTAAAGATAAACGTTGGAGACTTCTTGAAACTGTTAAACAGGCTCTTGAAGCATAAGGTGAGATAGAACCATGATACAACAAGAAACACGACTCGCAGTCGCTGATAATACAGGTGCTAAGGAAGTCCTCTGTTTCAAGGTTCTCGGTGGAAGTCGTCGACGTTATGCATCTGTCGGTGATCTGATTGTAGTTACAGTCAAACAAGCCATTCCAAACAGCACAGTTAAAAAAGGTGAAATATCTACCGCTGTTGTTGTGAGAACTAAGAAAGAGATCCGTCGCAAAGATGGCACTTACATTCGCTTTGATGAGAATGCTGCCGTATTGCTGAACGCCCAGGGTGAACCACGAGGAACGCGTATCTTCGGACCCGTTGCCCGTGAATTGCGTGAGAAAAAACATATGCGCATCGTCTCTATGGCGCCAGAAGTGCTATAGGGGAGGTTGAGAAAATGAAAATTAAGAAAAATGATCAGATCGTAGTCCTCACAGGTGTTGATAAAGGCAAGACTGGTAAAGTCTTGGCTGTATTCCCAAAAACCCAGCGTGTGCTGGTTGAGGGTATCAACTTTATCAAGAAACATCAGCGACAGACTTCAGCAAATTCACCTTCCGGAATTATTGAGAAGGAGGCAGCAATTAATATTTCTAATGTTGCTCTGCTTCAAGATGGAAAACCGGTTAAGGTTGGTTTTAAATATTTAGATGATGGTCGTAAGGTCCGCTTTTTGAAGACCAGCGGCGAAATTATCGATCGATAAGGTGTGAACAAATATGAGTAATTATACACCTAGGTTAAAAGAGAAATATAACGCAGAAGTTCTTCCTGCGCTCATGAAGAAATTTGAGTATTCTAGTAAGATGCAGGTTCCTGCAATTACCAAGATTACGCTTAACATGGGTCTTGGAAAAGCAAAAGAAGAGCCTCGTCGCTTGGAGGCTGCAGTCAATGAACTCAGTATTATTACTGGTCAGAAGGCTGTAGTGACAAAAGCCAAACAGGCTATTTCAAACTTTAAGCTTCGTGCTGGTGATCCAGTAGGAGCAAGAGTAACTCTACATGGGAAAACCATGTGGGAGTTCTTTGATCGTTTTATCTCAATTGCCTTGCCCCGTGTACGTGACTTTAATGGAGTCCCTAACAGATCATTTGATGGTCGTGGTAACTACAGTCTTGGCATTAAGGAACAGATAATCTTTCCTGAAATTGATTATGACAAGATTGAAGGCGTGAATGGAATGGATATTAGTATTACGACATCTGCCAATACGGATGAAGAAGCTTTTGAGCTGTTAACCGCTCTGGGGCTACCCTTCAGACGCAAGCAGGTATAGGAGCAAAGCGAATTATGGCAAAAAAATCCCTGATCGCCAAAGCGAAACGAAATCCTAAGTTTAAGGTAAGAGCGTATAATCGCTGCCGTGTATGTGGACGTCCTCGTGGGTATCTACGTAAATTCGGTTTATGTAGAATTTGTTTTCGTGAGTTGGCTTTAAAAGGTGAAATCCCTGGCATTGTCAAGGCCAGTTGGTAAGGAGACCATTCTATTATGTCTATGAATGATCCAGTAGCAGATTTTCTGACCCGCATCCGTAACGGACAGCAAGCAGGTCATCGTTGGACTGATATACCCGGTTCCAACCTGAAGCTTCGCATGTCGTTGTTACTTAAGCTGGAAGGATATATTAAAGATTTTGTTGTTATCGAAGATGATAAACAAAATGTATTACGTGTTTACTTGAAATATACAGCCAATGGCTCGCCAGTTATCGGAGGTTTGACCCGGATTAGTCGTCCTGGTCGTCGTCTCTATGTCCCCGCCGATAATCTGCCTCGCGTCCGTAATGGTCTTGGAATTGCAATTCTAACGACCAGTCGTGGTGTGATCACTGACAAACAAGCTAAAAAAGAGCGTGTCGGTGGCGAAGTCTTGTGTCATGTGTGGTAAGCTTTAGAGGTTTATAGTGTCAAGAATTGGAAAAATGCCTGTTGTAGTTCCTGCCGGAGTTGAGGTAAAGGTTCATGCTGATTACGTTGAGGCCAAAGGCCCCAAAGGTGACGACAGTATGGATTTTCTTCCTCTAGTAAAGGTGGAACAAGTCGGGAACGAAATTATCGTTACTCGAAATTCTGATGATAGAGATGCCCGTGCTACTCATGGTTTGACGCGTGCATTAATTAATAATTTGGTTAACGGCGTCGCCACTGGTTACTCTCGAGATATGGAAGTAATTGGCACTGGTTATACTGTTATTGCTAAACATGGTGGATTGCTTCTGAATGTTGGTTTTTCTCACCCAGTATATATTGGTGCTGTGGACGGAATTACCTATGATGTTCAAAAAGGTAATACCTTATTCACTGTCAAGGGCTATAATAAGTATATGGTTGGACAGGTATCTGCAAAGATCCGTTCAGTGCGTCCCCCTGAACCCTTCAAGGGTAAAGGTATTCGTTACAAAGACGAATATGTGAGACGTAAAGCCGGTAAAACTGTAGGAAAATAAAGGATTTAAGCTGTGAAGTATCCTAAATCAGCAAAAGATTTAAAAAGGCTGAAAAAGAAAAAAGCTCTGCGCGCCCGTATGTCGGGAACGGCAGAGGTACCACGTTTGGTTGTATTCCGCAGCAATCGTCATGTATCTGCTCAACTCGTTAATGACCTGGAGCACAGAGTGCTCGTTGGTGCTTCAGATTTACAAGAAGTAATTAAAAGCGAGTTAAAAAAAGACAGTACTAAGACTGATGCAAGTAAAGCTCTTGGCAAAGCAATAGCTGAAAAAGCCAAAGCAGCAGGTATCAAAAAGGTCGTTTTTGATCGTAATGGTTTCAAATATCACGGCCGTATCAAAGCGCTGGCTGATGCAGCACGAGCTGAAGGACTGGAGTTTTAATGAAACGATCGATTAATCCTAGCGAAATTGAATTCAAAGAAGAAAAAGTCGTCAAGATCAACCGTGTCGCTAAGGTTGTGAAGGGTGGACGTCGTTTTAGCTTCAACGCTATTGTTGTTGTCGGTGATGGAAACGGTCACGTCGGTGTTGGCTTGGGAAAAGCAAACGAAGTGATGAATTCTGTGAACAAGGGTAAAGAGAATGCGAAGAAAAGCGTTGTTCGTGTACCTATTGTAAACGGAACCCTCCCACACGCTGTAATTGGCAAATTTGGAGCAGGTCGTGTCATGCTTAAACCCGCTTCTCCTGGTACCGGAATTATTGCCGGTGGCGCGATTCGTGCTATCATGGAGCAGGTTGGTATTACTGATGTACTTGCTAAGATATTGGGGACTCGTAATCCTCACAACGTGATCAAGGCTACCATGGAAGGCTTAGGCCAACTGGAAGATGCTACTGAGATCGCCCGCAAACGTGGAATTACCATTCAGGAGTTATTTAACTAAAATGAGTGCTACGAAAAAAGTTGGGCAGATCAAAGTTACCCAGATCAAGGGTTTGATCGGCCAAAAAGAAAAATTAAGAAGAACTGTTGAAGCGCTTGGTTTAAAGCGCATTAACCATAGTGTTGTACATGAAGATAACCCGATTATTCAAGGGATGGTTTTCAAAGTAAAGCACTTGGTCACAGTGGAGAAAGTATAAATGAAGTTAGGTGATTTAAAACCAGCTGCCGGTTCTACTAAAAAGAGAAAACGTATTGGTCGTGGCAACGCCTCAGGGTGGGGTCGCAATGCCGGTCGTGGCGAAAAAGGGTATGGTTCCAGAAGTGGATCAAAAAGTGCCGGTCTCTTTGAGGGTGGTCAGATGCCTTTGCACAGAAGACTTCCTAAACGTGGATTTACCAATCATTTCCGTAAAGTCTATGAAATACTAAACCTGCGTGATCTTAGCAGAGTTGAAGCAGCTACTATTGATGCTGAAGCGCTTGTCGCAGCCGGTTTAATCAATAAGACTGATAGTCTGATCAAGGTCCTGGGCGATGGCGAGATCGATCGTGCTATCGAGATTACAGCCGATGCATTTAGCAAAACTGCTGAAGAAAAAATTACAGCTGCTGGTGGAAAGGTTACGCGTAGATGATTGAAAAAATCAAAACCGTTTTCCGAATTCCCGAATTACGGCAAAGAATCCTATTTACACTTGGGATTATTGCTGTTTTTCGTCTCGGCAGTCATGTTCCACTCCCTGGAGTTGACGTTGACGTTTTAGGTGCTGCCATTGATAATTTGCAGCAGGGTATGCAAGGATTTCTAGGTTTATTTGATCTTTTCGCTGGTGGTAACTTTAAAAAGGCTACGGTCTTTGCCATTGGTATTATGCCCTACATTTCAGCCTCAATTATCCTGCAGTTATTGGGTTCCGTAATTCCGTATTTTCAGAAACTTCAAAAAGAAGGCGAAGAGGGACGGAAGAAAATTACTCAGCTTACTCGTTATGCCACTGTTGTGATAGCAACGATGCAGGCCTGGGGAATCGGTATCTTCTTAAGTAGTATGGAAGCATCTATTGGTGGAGCTACCGCCAAAGTTGTTCCGGATGGTGGGGTTGGTTTCATGGCCTTAACCGTTATTACTTTGGTGACTGGAACGATCTTTTTGATGTGGCTTGGAGAGCAGATCACCGATCGTGGTATTGGTAATGGTATTTCCCTGATCATTATGATTGGTATCCTCGTGAGATTGCCTCAGGTGATCTTTAAAGAGATTCATTATGTCCAGAACGATGTACATACAATTTTTACTGAGATTCTGCTAGTTGGGATTCTGATTGCAGTTGTTGCTGGGGTAATTCTATTAACCCAGGGAACTCGTAAAATTCCAGTTCAGTATGCCAAACGAGTTGTTGGCCGCAAAGTATATGGTGGTCAGTCTACTCATATTCCCATGCGGATTAATACAGCTGGTGTTATGCCAATCATTTTTGCCCAGGCTATTTTGATGCTGCCTGGTATGGTCGGAACCTATTTTTCTGAGAGTCCATGGGTTGGGACTATGTTAAGATTATTTGATTTTAATCATCCCTTCTACCTCACGGTCTTTGGCCTGTTTATTGTGTTTTTCACTTACTTCTACACAGCGATTGCTTTCAATCCAGTTGAAGTTGCTGATAACATGAAGAAGCAGGGTGGCTTTATTCCAGGTATTAGACCGGGAAAACGAACCGCCGAGTACATCGATAATATTCTTACGAGAGTAACCTTGCCAGGAGCTATTGCTCTGGCACTAATCGCTGTATTCCCATCGATTATTGTTAATTTTTTAAATGTTGACTACGATGTAGCCAGCTTTTTTGGAGGTACCAGCCTGTTGATTATGGTTGGTGTCGCATTAGATACATTGCAGCAAGTTGAATCTCATCTGTTGATGCGTCATTATGATGGATTCATGAAGTCAGGGAAGATTCGCGGCCGTCGTCGCATGTAATCTTTTTAAGCTTTAAGCTGCGTTTTTTGATATGATTCGGTACAAAACTAAGGATGAAATCCGTACGATTCGGCGTGCTGCCAGAATTGTACATGAAGCCCTGCTAAAGGTTGAAGAGCATGTTCAACCTGGGGTAACACTGCAAGAGCTAGATACTGTTGCTGAAGATTACATCTTAAGTAAGGGAGCGATTCCAGGCTTTAAAGGTCTGTATGATTTCCCGGCTACCCTATGTTTGTCCCCTAATGATATGGTTGTGCACGGCATTCCAGATAAAACAGTGCTCAACGAAGGAGACATTATAGGTGTAGATTGTGGTGCCATTGTAGATGGATTTTACGGAGATCATGCCAAGACTTTTGCAGTCGGCAAGATTTCAGAGGAGCATCAAAAACTGCTCGACGTAACAAGAGAGTCACTGAGCCGCGGCATTGGACAGTGTATCCCGGGAAACCACCTCAATGACATTGGACACGCTATTCAGTCATTCTGTGAATCACACGGCTATGGCGTTGTTCGTGAATTGGTTGGGCATGGTATTGGACGAGAATTGCACGAAGATCCCCAGGTTCCTAATTATGGAATTGCCGGGACTGGAGTGGAATTAAAAGAAGGTATGTGTTTAGCCATTGAGCCGATGATAAATGCCGGTGTGAAAGAAATCTTCACTGGTAAAGACGGTTGGGCGGTAATGACCCGTGATGGGAAGTTTTCAGCTCATTTTGAACATACCATCGCAATTACTGCAGATGGTCCAGTAGTGCTGAGCACTATTGAACAAACGGTATTTGATTAGGGCAAGGAACCTATGGCAAAAGAGAAAATGATCGTGGTTGATGGTAACATAATGGAAAACCTTCCTAATGCATCATTTCGCGTGAAACTCGAAAATGGTCATGAAGTTCTTGCTCATATATCTGGTAAAATGCGAATGCATTATATCAAGATACTTCCAGGCGATAAGGTAACGGTGGAGTTATCACCTTATGACCTTTCCCGTGGACGGATCACTTACCGCTACAAATAACTAAATAGGACGTAGATCAATGAAAGTAAGAGCATCAGTAAAACCAATTTGTGATAAGTGCAAGGTGGTTCGCCGTAAAGGCAAGGTGTTAGTTATTTGCGAAAATCCTAAACATAAGCAACGACAAGGTTAAGGAGTAATCACTTGGCACGTATAGCAGGTGTTGACTTACCCAGAAACAAAAAGCTCCAATATGGGCTTACTTACATTTTCGGCATTGGTTACACCACTGCTGGTGAAATTTGTGAGAAAGCAGGTGTTGACCCGGATTTAAGAGTTCAGGAACTTGATGAAAATCAGGTCATGAAAATTCGTGACGTTATCACTAAGGAATATCGCGTTGAAGGTACACTGAGAAGTGAAACTCAGATGAACATTAAACGCCTTATGGATATTGGATGTTATCGTGGTTTAAGACATAGACGTGGTTTACCGGTTCGTGGACAGAACACTAAGAATAATGCCCGCACCCGCAAAGGCCGTAAGCGTAATGTCGGAATCAAGAAGAAGGGTTAGGAGATAG
This sequence comes from Fidelibacterota bacterium, assembly GCA_030595455.1. Lineage (GTDB taxonomy): Bacteria > Fidelibacterota > UBA8477 > UBA8477 > JABMPR01 > JABMPR01. Next base: position 10,017 of record JAUVDF010000006.1, read on the forward strand.
TTAAGTGGCTAAAGCTCAAGCTAAATCCAGAAAAAAAAGAAAGCTGAAAGTAGAGCCTGAAGGTATTATTCATATCAAGGCCAGCTTTAATAATACAATTATCAGTATAACTGATCGTAACGGAAATGTTATCTCATGGGCCAGTGCCGGAGTAGCCGGTTTTAAAGGCTCCCGTAAAAATACCCCCTTTGCTGCTTCTTTAGCAGCTGAGAAGGTAGGCAAAGAAGCCATGGATGCCGGATTACAGCGCGCTGAAGTTCGGGTAAAAGGTCCAGGTGGTGGTCGTGAATCAGCGATTCGCTCCATAGCTGCTTTGGGTCTTGAGATTACAGCAATTAAAGACATCACACCTATTCCACATAATGGGTGTCGTCCGTCTAAGAAACGTCGCGTTTAAGGAATTATAGACTATGGCACGTTTTAATGGACCTCGCGGAAAGATTTGTCGTCGGTTAGGATTTCAGGCATTTGAATCGCCTAAATTTGCTTCACCGGCCAAGAACTATCCTCCGGGGCAACATGGTCCAACATATCGCCGCAGACCCTCTGAATATGGTTTGCAGCTAAAAGAAAAACAGAAGATGAAATACCTTTATGGTGTTCTTGAGAAACAGTTTCGTAACTATTTCAAGAAAGCCAATAAGAAAAAAGGTATCACTGGTCACAACCTGGTAGCTATGCTGGAAAGCCGTTTAGACAATACTGTCTATCGTCTTGGCTTTGCACGTACTCGCAGGCAAGCTCGTCAACTCGTAACACATGGTCATTTTCTTGTGAACAACAGAAAAGTCAATATCCCCAGTTTTCAAATGAAGAGTGGCGATATGATTCAAGTTCGTGAGAAAAGTAAGAAACTTGAATTTATTCATGATGCCATGCGTCGCGTTCAGGGTGAAGGAAGTTTCCCCTGGCTTAAGTTGGACAAGGCTAATATGGAAGGCATCTATGTAGAAGCCCCCGCCCGTGACCAAATTCATGACGAATACAATGAGCAGCTCGTTGTAGAGTTGTACTCCAAGTAAAAGTGAAGAAAGGATATTATGCCTAATTTTCACATACCCACATCATTTAAAATTAAAGATGGTGGTAGTTCAAACAGTCAAACATTCATAGTCGGTCCACTCGAGAGGGGATACGGAGTCACCATTGGTAATGGATTACGTCGTGTTCTGCTTTCCTCTATGCCTGGAGCTGCTATAACAAGTATACGCATGGATAATGTACTCCATGAGTTTGCTACCATTAAGGGTGTTAAAGAAGATGTAACGGATATGATTCTTAATCTTAAGGGTGTACGCTTTAAGTTATTAGACTCAAATCCAGATAAAGTACAGCTCACACTTAAGGGACCAAAAGTCTTCACTGCTGCTGACATTAATAATGATGTTGACCAGTTTGAGATTTTGAATCCTGAACACCACCTCGCTACGCTTAATGAAGATGCTGAACTCAGTATCGAGTTAAGGATTCAGAGAGGTCGTGGTTACGTTCCTGCTGACCAGAACAAGCTGGCAGATTATCCCATTGGCACAATTTTCATCGACAGTATTTTTTCCCCTGTCGTGAAAACTACCCACGAGGTAATTCAGCTTCAGGGCGCAGAGGATGAAGATCTTGAGATGCTTGAACTTACTGTTGAAACTGACGGTAGTCTTGCACCACAAGAAGCTGTAAACTATGCTGCAAAAATGCTCATTGATCATGTGCGTATATTTGTGACTGAAGATATTAAGTTGATTACTGAGCCAGAATCAGAGATCGATGAAGAAGTCCTACGCATCCGCAATGAACTGAAACGTAGCATTGATGAACTAGAATTGTCAGTACGTTCCTATAATTGTCTTCAGGCAGCTGAGATCAAGAATATTTCTGATCTGGTTAGCAAAGAAGAACAAGAAATGCTTCGCTATAAGAACTTTGGTAGAAAGTCTCTTACAGAACTCAATGAGAAACTCGCTGAGCTAGGTTTGCATTTTGGAATGGACATTGATAAATACATGTCAGAAGAATAGACTGGATTAATAAATGCGACATAGAAAAGATGGTAGAAAGCTTGGCAGAACAGCTAGTCACCGTAAGGCCATGTTGGCCAACATGGCGGCAAACCTGTTTTTGCACAAACAAATTCGAACCACGCATCCAAAGGCACTTGAAGCTCGTCGTTTTGCAGAAGCTCTGATCACCAAAGCCAAAAAGGGTGATCTACATTCTCGTCGACTTGTTTTAAAAGTGATTCCTCATAAAGATGTGGTCAAAATCTTGTTTGATGAGATTGCACCACAGTATGCTGACCGTAATGGTGGCTATACACGAATCATAAAACTAGGACAGAGGAAGAATGATGCAGCTCATGTATCTATTCTTGCCTTAGTAGATTTTGATCCTTCAGGATCAGTATCAGATGCCCCTGCTAAAGCAAAGACTAAAAAGGCAGCTGCTCCAGTAGCTGTTGAAGAAGCTCCAGCTGAAGTTGTGGCTGAGGTTGCTGAAGAAGTAGCCGAAGTTGTAGTTGAAGATGCTGAAGCCGAGGTCGTTGTTGAAGATGCAGTTGCTGAAGGAGTTGTTCCTGATGAAGAAAAACCTACTCAGGAATCAGAAGAATCTGAAACTGAAAAGTCTTGATCATATCGTTCTACTTTGAGACTTTTATGAGAATAAAATATATTAAGGCAGGGATTTTCCCTGCCTTTTTACTTTTACTTGCTCTAACACAATCTCTCTCTGCAAAGTCTGTTCAGGGAATATGGGTTGTCCGTCACTCCATCACATCCCCGGAAAAAGTTAGAAGACTGGTTACCTTTGCTTCAGCTAATGGCTATACCGATTTGTTTATACAAGTTCGTGGTCGTGGTGATGCCTATTATAATAGCCGGATTGTCCCCAGGGCAACGCTGCTACCACGGGGGAATTATGACCCCCTGGCTGATATACTGCCTTTAGCTCACGCAAAAGGGATAAAAGTCCACGCCTGGGTCAATATGTACCTCTCCTGGTCCGCCCGGAAATTACCGAAAGATCCAAACCACATCGTTAACTTGCATCCTGACTGGGTTGAAGTGAATGGCCATGGAAAAAGTGATCTGGAGTTTGTTCCTCAGAATGGTAGAAATGGTCGCGAAGGCGTCTATCTCTCGCCGCTGAATGATCAGTCAAACCAGCATCTGCTCAATGTAATTAATGAACTGGTGAGCAATTATCGCCTCGATGGCATCCATTTGGACTATATCCGCTACCAGGATCGCGATTATGGCTACAATCGCGCAGGTCGTAAGAAATTCCTGATGCAGTACAATGTTGATCCAATAACTTTGGGGAACGGGAATGGCTCTTATTGGTACCGTCTCAACCCCGAGGATAAAGAAAAATACTGGGTGTACTGGAATACGTTTCGCCGTGATCAGTTAAGCAAGTTTATTGGACGCATCCATACCAGTATCCAGCAAATTAACCCCAGTGTCAAATTATCTGCGGCAGTAAAACCTAATCCTGAAATTGCCCGGAAACGATTTTTTCAAGATTGGCCTAACTGGCTTAGGAGTGGCAATATGGACTTTGTCATTCCCATGAATTATGCCAAAGCTGATCGGGATTTTATTCGCAGCATGACCATGATGAAAAATGAGAATTTGCCTTTAGACCAGATTTTTATGGGAATCGCTACTTACAATCAGACTAGTTTTACCTCCAGTGCAAAGATTGACCATGCTAAAGCAGCTGGTTTTAACAACATGATCATATTCTCTTATGATACCTATGTGAAAGATCCTCGATATTTCGATCAGATTCATCGCCGCTTAAAACAATAAGTGGTTATATTGACGTATTATTATACTGTCAAAGCTATAATGAACGGATTCCAGATATGAAATTGCAAAGCATTAAAGGGATTACAAATTTAGGCCAATGGCTTAGCTGGAATCCCAATTCGCTACAGATGGAAATTGGAGAGGGTGGAACCTGGCTGATTGAGGATGGTAAATTCAGCGAATATCAATCAAAGGCCTACACTGACCCACACTTCCTGGACGCCAATAAGCGGCTCCTCACACCTGGACTGATTGACCCTCATACACATCCGGCTTTTGCAGCAACCCGTGAATTAGAATTTGAAATGCGTTCACAGGGTAAGAGCTATCAGGAAATTGCAGCAGCTGGTGGCGGGATTAGAGAATCGGTTCGCAAATTACGCAATATATCTGAAGGTGACCTAAGCGAACGAGTACATCAAAGACTTAATATGATGCTAGCACATGGAACCACCACGGTCGAATGTAAAAGTGGTTATGGTCTCTCCACAGAGGCAGAGCTAAAGTCTCTACGGGCAATCCGCACAGCATCTGATAAATCGCCTCTGCAAACATTCTCAACCTTTTTGGGAGCCCATGAGATACCAGATGAGTATCAAAGTGATCGGGCAGGATATATAAACCTGATCACCAATGAGATGATCCCACTGGTCGCTACTGAAAAACTGGCAGATTTCTGTGATGTTTTCTGTGAAGAGG
>JAUVDF010000048.1 GCA_030595455.1 Fidelibacterota bacterium
GTACCAGAGGCAGGTTTCTTTACACTGGCTTTCTGGGAATCACCTTTTTCTCAATTCCTGGTCTACATGACGATTTTATGGTGGTCAATGTATAATACTGATGGTGGCGGTTATATCATCCAGCGGATGGGCTCAGCCAAAGATGAACGACATGCTTTTGCAGCAACTCTTTGGTACCAAACTGCTCATTATGCGCTCCGAGTGTGGCCCTGGATCGTGGTTGCCTTGGCTTCAATGGTTATGTTCACAGATCTTGGTGGGCATGAAATGGGCACAAAAGCCGGTTATCCATTAGTCATGAAAGAATTGTTAGGCAGTGGGATGCGCGGTATTCTGGTCGTCTCATTTCTGGCAGCATTTATGTCCACCATTGATACCCATCTTAATTGGTCTGCTTCCTATATAATCAATGACGTTTATAAACGTTTCTTTAAGCCTGAATCTGTTTTCAAAGATCATGAAACAGCTCAACGTCACTATGTAGTTATTTCCAAGATTGCCACAGTGGTGCTCATGCTGATGGCGGCCTATACAGCTATGCAAATGCAAAGTATTGAAAAGGCCTGGAAGTTTATGGCAGCCATGGGAGCCGGTATTGGTTTAGTTCTCATTCTACGCTGGTTCTGGTGGCGAATTAATGCCTGGACTGAAATAGCTGCATTGTCTACGTCACTGTTACTAGCCATAGTGTTCGAAATCGTGGCCTATTTCCAAACAGCTGGAACCGGATTAGAGTATGAACTTTTTGGACCTGACCCAGTATTGTTTGGAGTTACTTTGAAATTTCATTTAAAGCTGCTAATCATTGTGCCTATCTCAATCATTTCCTGGCTGACAGTAACATTCTTGACAAAACCTGAGAGTGAAGAAACCCTTATAAGCTTCTACCAGCGGGTCCAGCCGGGTGGTTGGTGGGGTCCCATTGAAGACAAGGTCACGCACACACTACAACCTGTCTCTCGTGGATTTCTGGGGAACTGGGTAGCAGGTGTGGCTATGATCTGGGGTTGTACCTTTGCCATTGGGAATATGGTGTTTGGTAACTGGGGCTTAGGCATAACTCTGTTCCTGATCTCCATTGCTGGGTTTGCCTGGATTTGGAAATTTACGATCTCGAAGATTACGATTTAATATTTTCATGGTTCTTGGTGGGGATTTGAATTCTCGCTTGGAACATTCACGAGAAATTTCTTCGCTTATCAACTGATCAGCCTATATTGATCATGAAGTCTTTATAAATTCAGGTATACAACTTTATTGAATTACCATTGGTAAGTCGAGCTATAATTATAGATAAGAAGGGATTTTCATGGATCACAAGAAAAAACAAATTTGGGGCTGGGCAATGTACGACTGGGCGAATTCAGCGTTTGCGACTACTGTCATGGCTGGTTTTTTCCCCATCTTTTTTAAAGAATATTGGAGTGCTGGCGCAGATGTAAACGTAAGTACTGCACAGCTAGGACTAGCGAATTCGCTTGCGAGTTTAATTGTTGCTCTGATGGCCCCGATCCTGGGTGCTATTGCCGATAAGGGCTCTGCTAAGAAGAAGTTCTTAATCTTTTTTGCCTATATGGGGGCCTTGATGACTGCTGGCTTATTTCTGGTTGAGCAAGGTGATTGGGCTATGGCGATTTTTGTCTATGTCATGGGGATCATTGGTTTTTCCGGTGCCAATATTTTTTACGATGCATTATTACCGAGTGTAGCTGGCGAGGATGAGATTGATCGTGTGTCTGGTCTGGGCTTTGGAATGGGCTATCTTGGTGGCGGATTGCTATTTGCCGTAAATGTAGCCATGACCCTCATGCCTGAGAAATTTGGGCTGGCCGGTGCTGGCGAAGCTGTTCGTTATTCATTTATCTCAGTTGCCTTATGGTGGGGTGCTTTTACGCTGATAACCATCTTCTGGGTTGATGAAGAGAAGGCAGAAGACAGCTTGAGTGGTATAGCTGTTATCAAGGCTGGGTTTAAACAATATCTCGATACCTGGAAGAAGATTAGACATTTAAAAACGGTTTCTCTATTTTTGGCCGCTTATTGGTTTTATATCGATGGCGTAGATACGATCATTCGTATGGCAGTCGATTATGGTATGTCCATTGGGTTTGAATCAAATTCTCTGATTATTGCCTTATTGATAACCCAATTTGTGGGTTTCCCGGCTGCCATCATATTTGCCCGTTTAGGTGAAAAATGGGGTGTTAGAAAAGCCATTTATTTGGCAATATTTGCCTATATCATTATCACCTTCTACGGTGTTTTGATGACCAAGGAGATCGAATTCTATGGTCTGGCAATTGCCATTGGACTGGTTCAAGGTGGTATTCAAGCCTTGAGTCGTTCATACTTCTCTCGTCTCATTCCTAAGGGTCAAGAAGGTGAATTCTACGGTTTCTATAATATGTTGGGTAAATTTGCAGCCATCTTGGGTCCATTACTCATTGGTGTTGTTGGTTTAACCATAAAGGGTACGCTGGGACCATTAGCCAATACACCTGAACAGGTTGAAGCCATTGGCCAGATCGCCTCACGTTGGGGTATTGGTTCTGTGGTCATTCTCTTTGTCATTGGAGCCGTTCTACTCAAGTTTGTTGATGAAGAAGAAGGCAAACGTGAAGCTGCTTATATTGAGGAGCATACAGAGTAACATACTGCTCAAAATAACTTCGAAAGCCTCAGGTAATACTGGGGCTTTTTTGTTACAGCACTCCTCGAAATTGGAAAAAAGTTTCGATTACTAGGTTCTTAATTAGCCCAGCCCTAAAGAGGCTAGGCTATTGATATGTACAGCTAAATTCTAAATTTCAATTATTCAGTTAATTCTTCTATACCCAAAACCACTAAAGTAAGATTATATTTGAGCCGGAAGGAAACCATTGAGAATGAAAATTACAGAAATTATAAATTTACCAGTTGGCGTTGCCATACGTTGGGATGATGGGGAAGAGGCTCTCATTGATTTCAAACTATTGAGGAATGCCTGCCCCTGTGCCAATTGCTCTGGTGAGAGTGACTTATTTGGCAACAAGACCTTTGGTCTTCCAATGCTGAAGACTGAAAATACATTCCAGTTAAATTCTTTTCACTGGGTTGGACACTATGCTATTCAATTTGTGTGGGCTGATAAACACGATGCCGGTATTTACACACTAGAACTCCTGCGAAGATTAGGGCAGGTAGAAGAAATGGATAGCAAAGACACTGAGAAGCAAAAGGACTAACCCATAATTATATGGGAGGTGTATGAAAACACTTATAATTCTAGCTGTGGTTATCGGAATCATCTATGTTCTGAACCAAAAGCGTGAAATGAAGGACAAAGAAACTTTCAGGAGGGAAAAATGGTAGCATGGTACACCACTGAGACTATTGCCGGGAAAGAAATTACCAAACACCTCGGTGTGGCTATGGGAAGTACAATTCGAGCCAGGAATATTGGCCGGGATATTGTTGCTGGCCTGAGAACCCTCGTTGGTGGGGAAGTGCCAGAATATACTGAAATGATGGCACATGCCAGGAATCAGGCTATTGAGCGGATGCTGGATAAGGCTTCTGATATGGAGGCTGATGCTGTTGTTTGTGTTCGGTTTTCAACGGCAATGGTTATGCAGGGTACGGCTGAGGTTATGGCTTTTGGAACTGCAGTAAAACATAAATAATTTCTGCTTGACTTCTAATCACAGCTCTGATCCCTTGCTTGCTACTCTGAGTGAAGAACGTTTAACCACGATTAAGCAGGTTCTGGGTAATCGACAAAAAGACCTCACGGTCGTGATTGAGAATATCCATGACGAGCATAACGTGGGGGCTATTTTCCGCTCAGCAGATGCCGTTGGTATAGCTGAGGTTCAATTACTCTATACAAAGGAAAAATTTCCTGCGCTACACCCGAAAGTAACTGCTTCAGGTGGAAAATGGGTTAAACAAAACCGCTACGATGATCCGCTTAAGTTAGCTCAGGATTTAAAATCGAATGGATTCAATATTTACACCACCCACTTGACTACTGATGCCGTGTCTATTCATGATATTGATTGGACCCAACCTTCTGCAATTGTATTGGGAAATGAGAAGCGGGGGGTCTCATCCGAAATGTCCGCTATTGCTGATAAAAATATCCTGATCCCCATGTTTGGGATGGTCGAGAGTTTGAACGTGTCTGTGGCAACTGCAGTCATCTTATTTGAAGCCTGCCGACAACGTGTTGCAGCCGCCAGATATCCTAATTCTGATATTGATCCGGAATGGATTAAGCAGATGACATTGGATTGGGTTCGGATCAATCACCCCAAGCGTTAACCCGGCATATCGACTAAAGAAGCAGGTTCACCAATTAGACTCATTATTGTGCCTAAATTCCTATGCTTAAACCTTGAGAAATAGAGCCCCAAAACTATATTGCATCGCTTAATTGAAATTGGACATATAATGATAGGAATTTGGTGCTGATGACAGCTAAAATAGGGATCATTGCCGAGCATAAGCCAGGTGAAGGTCGCATCCCACTTACCCCGTTACAAATCCAGCAACTTCATGCTGAAAATCCAGAGCTTTCAATTACTGTTTTGCCCTCAGATCAAAGGGCATTTAGCAGTGAAGAATTCAGTTCAGCTGGTATAAAATTATCTTCAGATCTCACAACAGATAATCTGGTGATTGCTGTTAAAGAGATTGACGTAAAGGATATCCAAGGTAATCAGGCATATCTTTTCTTCTCTCACACGATTAAAGGTCAAGATTACAACATGCCCATGTTGAATCACATCCTTGATGTGGGGGCTACTCTGATTGATTATGAATTGATCAGAGACGATCTGGATCGCCGATTAGTCTTTTTTGGACGACATGCTGGCTTGGCTGGGATGGTGAATACCCTTTGGTCATATGGACAGCGCCAGAAAGTTTTAGGTGTGGACAGCCCATTTTTAAAGATCAAGCAAGCTCAGGATTATCAGGATCTTGAAGAAATCAAGCTGTCTCTTCAAATTCTCGGTCTAGAGATTTCTCGCTGGCTTGCCGATAAACCAGCTCTGGTGATCGGGATAACCGGATATGGAAATGTATCCAAGGGCGCTCAGGAAATTATTGATAATTTTTCACTTATGGAGATGACGCCAAGTGAACTTCTGGAGACTGATCTGAGTGCTTACCCCGGTCAAATAATCAAAGTCATCTTTAAAGAGTCGGATATGTTTGAGACTATTGATTCGAATGTAGCATTTGAACTACAGGATTATTTCGATCATCCGGAAAAGTATCGTTCAAAGTTTAATTCGTATATCGACAAACTTGACATATTGGTCAACTGTATCTATTGGGATACACCCTATCCCAGACTAATTACTCTGGACGAGATCAAAGCTCATTACCAGGAAGCTCCCAGCCTATTAATCGTGGGAGATATCACCTGTGATATTGACGGGGCTATTCAATTCAATACGGGTGCTACCTTAAGTCCGGATCCGGTTTATGTATATGATCCGGAGACAGGTGAGAAGCATATGGGCTTCCAGGGGAATGGGGTGCTGGTCATGGCAGTCGACAATTTACCCACAGAGTTGCCCCGTGAGTCTTCAGAAGCCTTTGGTGAAGCATTACTACCCTTTGTATCGGCAATGGGGTCTTGTGACTATTCACAGGCGTTTGAAGACCTTGTGCTACCAGCGGAGATTAAACGAGCAGTCATTGCCCACCAGGGACAATTAGCACCGGACTATGAATATTTAACGAAATACTTGAAAGCTTAGTCGAATCGAATGCCAAAAAATGTTCTAATATTGGGGGCTGGACTTGTATCACAGCCAATTATTGATTATTTATTTACTCAAACAGGTTTTAGTCTCACCGTAGCCGATATTCTGCAGGAAAATGCGGTAAAGGCGATTAACAATAATCCCAGGGGTAAAGCAGAGTCTTTGGATGTGAATGATGAAAAGCACCTTGGTCAGCTTATTTCTGAATCAGATCTGGTGGTTTCTTTGCTCCCGGCAACGTTGCATGGGATTGTAGCCCAGCATTGCCTGAAGGCTGAAAAATCCATGGTCAATGCATCCTATATCTCTGATGAGATGCGTGGTTTGGATAGCCAGGCTCGTGAAAAAGGACTGCTATTTTTATGTGAGATGGGTCTGGATCCAGGTATTGACCACATGTCCGCCATGCAGATTATCCATGATATTCGCGAACGTGGTGGAAAAATCAAAGAATTTGTTTCAGTTTGTGGTGGTTTGCCGGCACCGGAAGCCAATGATAATCCATTTGGCTATAAATTTTCATGGAGTCCCAAAGGGGTGCTCATAGCAGGTAAAAGTGCAGCCCGCTATATCGATGGTGGAGCAGTCAAGGAAGTCAGCCCCGACGAGTTATTCCATTCGACGAAGCCCATGACCATTGATGGTCGTGAATTTGAAGCCTATCCCAATCGTGATTCAATATCATACGAAGATAGCTATGGCTTTAGGAATATAGATTACCTGCAGCGGGGAACCTTGCGTTATCCCGGTTGGCATGAATACATTCTGGCATTTAAAGCGCTGAATCTTCTGGAAGAACGTTCTATTGGAGAAGGTCAAAAGAGTTATGCTGAAATCCTGGCAGATTTGAATAACCTCGACCCTGAGAACATTCGTATGGCGATATCCAGGAAACTAAATCTCTCAGAAGATTCAAAGGTTGTTCAAGCATTCGAATGGTTGGGTCTTTTTGATCAGGAACAGACTCATTTTGATAATGTGACTGCAATTGATCTCCTGGCTGGACTAATGAGCAGAAAGATGGCTTATTCTGATGGAGAACGGGATATGGTAGCCCTCCAACACCGTTTCAAAGCAGTTTTTAGTGATCATACTGAGCATATCACCTCGACC
>JAUVDF010000182.1 GCA_030595455.1 Fidelibacterota bacterium
CCTAACATTTGCAGTGAAGCTGCAATAGTAGCTAAAATCCAAGCCCATTTCTCCCCCTTTAAAAAGCCATAAAGGCTAGCTCCCCAAAGTCCACTGGCAGAAATGCCAAACCAGCCCAACATGGAGTAAGTGATGATAACGGCTATCGCTTCATCAGGTCTCCCCCCAGCCAGCTTTCCCTTAACTACAACCATATAGCTACTGGATAAAAAGTAGAATAGTAGTAATCCTGTCAAAATGCCAATGGCGGAAATCACTAGATTTAATTGTTTAGAATTTTTCATTCTTTCCCTCTCATTTTTTGGTTAAATGTTACAACCCTTCAAATTCTTCTTTGCTTCTGCTTACCTTTATCTCGTCCAAGGCTATGCACTTGGCGGTTAAATATTTTAGCGTACTAAAAGCTGTACTTCACCTTCATGTAGAGCATGTCGTTATCATCGAAATAGCCAAACTGTCCAGGGTCTTCTCCCTCAACTATATCTGCATCCTTTACAAAGATGTTTGCCCCACCCAGGATTTCAAAACCATCAGCCAGGTCATAGCTAAGTGTGGGGCGAATAAGTGCATCACTTTTATTCAGTCCTACATAGCCAAATAATTGAGCTGTCAGTGTTTCCCGTAAAAAGGTTCGATTGGCCAGGAAGGTGACCGTATTCACAGCATCCTCCTGAACAATTAGATCATCATAATCCATAATAGCTTGTTGGATGAATTGACTACTAAAACGGGTCGATCCAATAGAGAAATCCAGACCCAAAAGATAGTGAAGATAGTCTTTTTCAATTAAATCAATGGGGTAATCCATGGCATTCATAGCCAGGAATTGTTTTCCCTGATAATAAGCTCCTTCGCCACGCAAGACCATTCCAGCCAGCTCAGTACTAAAACTTCCACCAACCACACTTAGACGGTGATGCTGGGGAGTAAGTGTTACGCCTGTGAGTGTTGGTGGAGGTCCAGTAAATTCCGGAGTAATATGCAGACTGGGATCATCATCCCACAGATAGCCACCCATAAGCTCATAATCCATGAAAGGAAGTATGCCGGAAACTTTGGCAAAGACTTCACTATTCTCCAAGGTTGCTGGAACCGCTTTTTCAGAGTAGTCTTCAGTGACCGGGGCCGGGAATGCCGGCGTACGTGACCAGATTGATGTGGCCTCTGGAAAAACAGTCGCTGTGAAAGCTGGGATATAGACCAGCTCAAAGGTCTGGTTGCCAACATACTGATTCAATTTTAACGCAGTGATTCCAGTCCGAATCTCATCAAAATCAGGTAAAAGAAATTCATTCAGATCCTTGGGTGATACGATATCCGTGATAAACACGCCATCACCTTTGCCCCAGATTATCTGCTGTTTACCGATTCTGATATCAGTATTATTAAAATACATATCCAGGTAGACCTCTCGGAGATCAAAGTTCAAATCACTTCCTGGTGATTGGTAAACATAAGGATTGGCAAAATAACTTACGTTACCACTACCTCCTGAAAAGGTCAGGTCCAGCGTGTTCTGAATAATGGCATATTCCTGATCACCACCGGTTAAAACACCTATATAATTTCTAGCATAACCACCTATTTCTACCTGAGCATACAGACCGCTCATAAGCAGTATTACCATTGATATTCTTTTAATCATTTGTTCACTTCCTTATTAATCGCACACCTTAAAAGGCGACTCTAATTTCAGTTCTGATCATGTTTACGCCATCAGGAAACTCGATCTCAAAAGCATCTGATTCCACATGACTGAGGAGTAAAGTTGCCTGCACATGATCAAACAGATGAATACTGTTTTCGAGATCAATTTCACGAGTCTGGTCCCCTTCCACTTGGCCCACAGCTTTCAGAGCCGTTTTATAGCGCAGTGGTCCACCAAAACGGTGTTTGACTTCTGCCGTCCAAAGGGGAAATGAGGTCGCATCCATACGCATCACCTCGCCAATAAATAAATTGCTAAATAGCGGTTGAAAAACAGCGCCATCATCTATATCGGATTTACCAATGTAGGATACGATCAGATCCGTATTCATGCCTGAATTCCACAAAAAGGCTTTGCGTGACTGCAGGATATAGACCAGGGCGTTATTGTTCTCTAGCCCCTGATAAACAACTCCGGTTCTCATGCTAATCTCACCAGGGAGATTCAGGTCTATCAGTGATCCAACATATTGCTTTGGGTCCTCAATGATTGAGCCCATTTCCTGATAAAGAATGAAGCCTACATTTTCTACGAGAGGAATAGATCCTGTTCCAGATTCTTCATCACTAAATTCACTGAATTCATCGAATTCGCCAAATTCATCAAAATCTGAAAAATCATCGTCTGAACTTGATACTGCAGGTGCCTGATAATGGGGGTTCCAGTTTATAACAGCACCAATCAAATTGGTCTCACCAGGTTTTTCACCAATATTTTCAGTAAAGTTATCCTGAGTTAAATTATACAGGTGGCGGTTGGCACAAAACTGACCCATCCGGGCAAAATTTTGGAGAACAGTTCCGGCTCTGACATTCACATCAATTGCCCCAAAATTACGATCAACACTTCCACCCAGAATACGTTCATCAACCAGTAAGTAATTTCCAAGTTTGGTTTCATGTAATCCGACTTTTACGGCAGTTTTAGGTGTATCAAAACTATAGAATAACTGGCGGACTCCCAAATGACGACTGGTTAATTCTGGCAGGTTTATATCATCTGCTGCTGCATCATCCAAATCCACTTTTGACCAATTTTTATAACCGCCTTCAAAATAGAGATTGCTCTGATTCCAGAGTGAAAAATCAAAGGCTAGCAAATACATACCCCCTTGAATTCGATAGTCAGTGATCACACCGGGAGCCATGGTAGCTTCAAAAGCCATGAGGTGGTCGGTTCCCATAATGGGCGTTAAATGTGAACCAAGCGTGGTTCGACATTGCATCTGGGAATAAGCCGGTGCTGCGCTAAGCACCAAGCTTAGCAGTGTCAAGTTTCTTAATACTTTTAAGTTCAATCGTTTCATTTCTATTTTCCCCTTTACGGTAAAATGATATGGTAGTTGTACGGCAATTATCAAGACAATCACCACAAAGAATACAGTCAGGATTATTCATGACGCTTACACGATCAACGCGCGTGATAGCATCCATCTCACAAGCAATATTACAGGTTGGGCAACCTTTACACTCCTGGCCGATACCTAAAATTGAAGCTCCAGGAATCTTGGAGATCCAGCCT
>JAUVDF010000106.1 GCA_030595455.1 Fidelibacterota bacterium
CTACACAATCAAGGCTAGCATATTTTGTTTCATTAATAAGCTGCTCATTCTAAAAGGGCTTAAGTGGAATTTCTTTCTATATTGTGCGGTTCTCATCAACAAATATTTTGGAAAGATTGGATATCAATATGAAACAACTTATCATTTTTAACCCCTGGGCAGGACATGGTTATGCCGGTAAAACGTTGGCGCAAATTGAAGCCTATCTCGAAGAGATTCAACTCCCTTATGATCTTCTAAAAACAACCCACCCGGGACATGGTATTGAGCTTACGCAAAATGCTGATTTTAGTCAATATTCCGGTATTATAGCTGCTGGTGGAGATGGTACGCTCTTTGAGGTTATTAACGGATATTACCAAAATTCTTCCAAAGTGAGATTACCTATCGGTGTCATTCCAGTAGGAACCGGGAATGCCTTTGTCAGAGATATGAATCTTCACGATCACGACTGGAAACACGCACTCGACGTTATTAAGGCTGGTAAAACCAGGAAGTTCGATGTGGCTCAATTCACTACTGAGGGTGAAACCTGGTACTACCTCAATATCCTGGGTTTAGGTGTTATATCTGATATCATAGTAACGGGTCAGAAGCTGAAAGTGCTGGGTAATATTTCATACACTATCGGTAGTCTTTACCAAATTCTTAGACTAAAACCCTATCATATTAAATTAGAGGTTGATGGTCAAGTCATTGAACGTGAGAATGTGTTTGTCGAAATCTCCAACACGCGCTATACATCTAGTTTTCTAATGGCACCGGCAGCAAAAACTGATGATGGCCTACTGGATGTAACGATTCTGGGTCCCAAAGGCCGCATAGGGCTAATGCGAAGTTTCCCAAAGATAGTTTCCGGAGAACATATCCATATGAAAGAAGTGGAAACCTTTCAAGCAAGTCATATCCGAGTAGAAACAGATATTCCGAAAGTTCTTTCTCCCGATGGAGAGCTCATGGGATCGACTCCTCTTGAAGTCAATTGCCTAAAGCATGCCATTGATGTCTTCTGGAAATGAACGTCCTGAGATCAATCTACTATTGGACCGTGGCGCTGGGCTATATCGGTTCAGTGATGCTAGTTCTGCTATTACGGTCCTATTTTCAAGAACCGAAAGCTTATGATCCCTGGCTCAGGAGGAGGTTGGATCGACTCTTTAAACTCTTGAATAGTGTCCCCAAGATTGAATTTACTGAAGAGCTCCCCATTGATCAACCCCTGATCTTCATGGCTAATCACAGTAGCCTCATCGATGTTCCCCTAATGAAAGCAATTATTCCCCAGTACTTTAGAGGGATTTTAGCCCATGACCACATGCATTATTTTTTATATGGACCCGTTATCCACCGCATGGGCAATATTCCCATTCACCGGGATAATATCAGAAAATCCCTTAAGAGTTTTCAAGCTGCACAGGCACTCCTGGATCAGGGGATTCATATTGCCGTGCTTCCAGAGGGTAATCGATCCCTGGATGGCAAACTTTTACCCTTTAAAAAGCTCCCTTTTCACTTTGCCAAAGATAGTGGGGCGAGCATCGTCCCAATCGCCATATCAGGCGTATTTTCAATGAAGAATAAAGGCTCACTAAACTTAAGACCAAGCTCAATTGTGGTTCGTTTCGGACCGGTCATCTCTGCTGAGAAAATGGCAGGACTTAAAATTGAAAGCATCATGGATTTAACCTATAAGCATATACATTCAAGGTTGGAACCGTATGAAGCTGGGAGGGAAATATGAATAAATTCTTACGCTGGCAGTTTATCGCCTTATTTATTGGAGTAATAGGAGCTTTGAATATGTGCAGTACAAATTCTACCCAGATGCCGGAAATATCCAAGCGTAGCCAGATTGAAGCCCTGGTTGAATCCGGCGAATATTCAAAAGCTATTTCGGCACTTAATGAATTGCTCAATACGAATGATTTATCTGCAGCTACACGGGAATCATATTCATTCGAAATCCAGCGCTTGGAACGCATACGCAAAGATTTTGTGGCTACTCAAGCGGATGTACTCACTTTCATAAAACGCTATTACAGCGAGGTAAGCGCAGCTGATATCCAAACCTGGGAAAACAATAAAGCCCTTGAGTTCAAAATAATTGATGGACAGAAACTGTATTTTGAGTGGGCTGCTCGTAATCTATTTCGTATAGATCCAGAAATGAAAAAAGTCTGGAAGCAACAGCATCCTGATGAGGAAATTAAATCAGGTTCAGGGGCGAAAATGGATCTTGATGCCCATAACCAACAAATCATCCAGGCAGCTCAATCTTCTAAAAGCACTTATGTAGAGCCAAAACGCATACGGATTAAACAGAGTGTAACTGTCAAACCTGACGAAGTGCCAGCTGGTGAGCTTATCAAATGCTGGATTCCATACCCCCGCCTTATTGACGGACGTCAGGAAGACATCAAACTGATCCATAGCATGCCCCAAAAACACATCCTGGCCCCTGGAGACGCACTACAGCGTACGATCTACATGGAAACTCCGGCCATAGCTGGCCAGGCCATCACATTTACAGTTGAATATGAGCTAAGCACCCATGGCGTGTTTCATGATATTGATGCTGATTCAGTTACCCAACTCAAATCGCATCCTGAACTAGAGCAATATCTGATAGAGGACGCACCTCATATAGTTTTTACACCAGAAATGGTGGAACTCTCACAAAGGATTATTGGTGATGAACAAAATCCTTATCGCAAGGCTCAATTACTCTTTGAATGGGTTGATGATAATACACCCTGGGCTTCGGCTCGAGAATATTCTACGATTAAGTGTATTCCTCAGTATGCTCTGGAGAATGGACACGGAGATTGTGGCATTCAAACTTTATTTTTTATGACCCTATGTCGGATGAATGGTATTCCGACTCGCTGGCAGTCAGGCTGGGAACTTCAACCACCGCATGATAGCATGCATGATTGGGGATTGATCTATTTTGAGCCCTATGGTTGGGTTCCTATGGATGTCACTTATGGCATGCGTACAAGTGATGACCCCAAACTACATTGGTTCTATCTAGGTGGTATGGATAGTTATCGAATCATTTTTAATGATGACTATGGACAAGCTTTTGTACCGCAAAAGACTCATTTTAGATCTGAAACGGTAGACAGTCAACGTGGTGAAGTTGAATGGTCAGGCGGAAACCTTTATTTTGATCAGTGGAGTTGGAATTTTGACTGGGAAGTCTTGGAGTAGATTAGCTACTTAGATTCTGTTCCACACGATTTCGGCCATTTCCTTTAGCCTGATAGAGGGCACGGTCGGCCGCCTCAAGCAGTAGAATAGGTTGACCATCAATATCGGGAATTATAGTCGCTACGCCCAGGCTCATGGTAACTACAGAAGCTACCGGTGATGACTTATGCTTAATTTTCAAATCATAAACATTCTGTCTGATTAATTCAGCTATCTGGCTAGCTCCAGCGTTTACTGTCTCAGGCAACACAATACAAAATTCTTCACCGCCATAGCGAGCAGCTAAATCACCAGGACGATTTACAGATGTTTTAATAGCAGCAGCGATTTGGACCAGACAGTCATCACCCTGCTGGTGACCATAAGTATCGTTGTAGTACTTAAAGTGGTCGATATCACACAGTATGACGCTGAGAGGGCGCTTTTCACGCAGCATGCGTTTCCACTCTCGATCTAACACTTCGTCCAGACTTCTACGGTTTGCAATCATGGTTAAGGCATCTATTCGGGATAATTCCTCAAGCTGTTCATTAGCAATTTGTAGTTCTTTGGTTCTTTCCTCTACTAACTCTTCCAGGTGGTACTTATGCTTAAGGACTTCTTCTTCGGCAGATTTACGGTTATCAATCTCAGACTGGTAAGCCACGTTGGTTCTCTCAAGCTTGCCACGCTGACTATCAATCATCGCATACGCTTTAGAAAACCGAATTGAAATCAAAAATGCCTGAGCCAGGATAAACACCAAAAGACCCAATGAGATCAAGTGTCCGGTGTGGATAATGTTACTGACATACAGCATATCATTGATAAATGTTATGACGATAGCCATAAACCCGACCAGAACCATCGTTGACCCTTCTTCACCTCTTAAAAAGGCCAACCCAAGTGCGTAAATGATATACATCATTGCCAGTAAACTAACGGGTTGAAAATATGGCAATGAAGCAGAAAGTGTATCAACCGGGCTAAAAATAACGATAAAGACAAAGATTGAAGATACTGCAATCACAGTCTGAGTTGCCCACTTCTTGACCTCATCTGGAAATTGAATTCCGATAAACATAAAGAAAACAGGAATACCGAGGTAAAAAGTTAAGTATTCAATTTTTACGAGAAGATACCATGCTAAAGATGGAAATAATTGATGTAAAAATACTTCACCAGTGGCTAAAGTTCTCAGGCCAATCAGTAAACAAAATATTCCAAAATACAGAGCTGCTTGCCCTTTTGTCTGCAATGAAGACACACCTAAATGGTAGAGTCCCATAATAAATATTGCACCGACCATAAATAGCTGAACAGCCACACGACTTTCTCTGCTATGAACAATTTTGTCAGTAGCACCAAATGATATTGATTCCCAGAGCCCACCTAATCGATGGTGATAATTGGAAACATCTATGCGTAGATCTAGCCTGCCTGAGTGATCCCCCAGGCTGAAGATACGCGGTTCGTATGAGGGACTTGCCAGATTAGGGTTATTGGAGTAAATCCCAACACCACCAATCAGGTTCTCGTTTACAAAAAGATTATAGGCTGTTCCGGCTGTTGGAAACTCAACCGCATAGGAAGTCAATTTTTCCGGCAAAAGTATAGTTAGATAATAGGAACCGGCCCCGTGACCAGGAACCTCATACCCCTGGATATCATAACCATTCCACGAGTCGGGTACTTCCATATTGATAACATGCTGCTGAG
>JAUVDF010000163.1 GCA_030595455.1 Fidelibacterota bacterium
CCTTTTTCCTTAGCTAATTCTATAGATGTTTTATAGGCTGTTGCCGAAAGCATCTGCATGACTTCTTCCACAGCTTCCAGGGCATCATCCGTATCATATCTAATACCACGGAGCATGAGCATATCTGCTAATCCCAGAATACCCAGTCCAACGCGACGATCACCCAAGGCGTTCTTTTTCTGGTCTTCCAGGGCATGACGGTCGACGTTGTAGTCAATAACATTATCTAGATAGCGTACACTGAGACGAATAGTGTCATTAAACTCATCCCACTGAAAATCACCATCGCTATTTACAAAACGAGCCAGATTGATGGCGCCCAGGTTACAAGCACCACCATCGGGAAGTGGTTGTTCACCACAAGGGTTAGTGCTGACCAGCGGACTGCAATATTCAGCATTGTGATAATCAACCATCGTGTCCCAGAAAATGATACCGGGCTCAGCACTGGCGTGGGCTGCTGAAATAATTTTATCCCATAGTTCACGGGCTGGAACAGTCTCGTAGACTTTGTCATTCCAGCGTAATTCAAAATCACTATCCAATTCCACAGCTTCCATGAACTCATGGGTCAGTAATACGGAAATATTGGAGTATTTAACTTTAGAAAGATCAAGTTTGATATCAACAAATTCGGCAATATCTGGATGATCGACACGCAGGGTCTGCATATTTGCCCCACGGCGACCATGTTGGGCGATGGTGTTAGTATTTTCGCTAAACAGATTCATGAATCCAACTGGACCACATGACTCGCCACCGGTTCCACCAATCGTGGAGCCCTTAGGACGCAAGACAGAGAGGTCATGTCCGCAACCTCCACCGTATTTATAGGTCCGAGCTTCCTGGATAATGGCATCATAGATAGAAGTAATGGAGTCATTCTTAATACCGACTACATAGCAATTATTAAGCGTTGTTTTAATATCTTCACGGCCAGCACCATGCATAATACGACCACCGGGAACAAAGCGGAAATCATGTAGAATAGTATAGAAGCGATCCTCCCAGACTTCAGGTGTTTCTTCCAGTGCAGCCATCGATCTTGCTAATCTGCGCCATAAATCTTCAGGAGATTTTTCATCAGGGGCCAGGTATTTGTTCTGAAGTACGCTTTTACCAAGCTCATCAATACCGTAGTAGCTGTCAATATCTGATCCGCTACGTGGTTTATCCTGACTTACGATTTCTTCCACTTGCAATTCCGGGCTTTGCAGTGGTGCTTTACTCAGGTCCTTATCGTCGTATTCAAAAGGGAACTGTATGGTTTCGGACATGTAGATTTACTCCTCGGCTATTTTGCCAAAAGTTTGCTGCTTGACTTCTCAATTCAAAAATTTGGAAAAATGAGAGCGAGAAGTTCATTACCCAATTGTTCGGTGACTGGTTAGAGGTTGTCCTGCGCGTGATTGTTGACCACGTTTTCCCAGCGTAACGAATATAGCGGGAAGACAAATCATGACAACCACCATTTTCCTGAAAAGTACAAAATATTGGGGGTATTTAATATGAAGCGCTACATCTTGTATATGGAAGGGAGGCCTTGAGTATCATAGATTTAGCCTGATTTGTGACCCTTAATCTCTCAAAATGGTCATCAAAAGCAATAGGGTCTAGAGTATGCATAATGCTCCAGGCGCCGTTACATGCACCTCGGACTAGCCGATTGATAGCCTGATTTTTGCAAGATTTCTGTATTATTCAGGTTCTAACCAGGGTTTTGGCTTGCGCTGTAGAGCTTAAGATTGTTAATTTCGATCGCACATTCAAATGCGGGTGTCGCATAATGGTAGTGCCTCAGCTTCCCAAGCTGATGGCGGGAGTTCGATTCTCCTCACCCGCTCAATTTTCATGATCGAAACCTTGTTTCCATGCTTATGAATGATTTATCTTCACAGACCCTGAAATCGAAAAAATTATAGAAGGAATTCTTATATCCAGTCACCAGACTCAGACCTTCAGCGAAAACTGAGCGAGATAGAACAAAACTACCGCAATATTATCGAAAATGCCTGTGAAGGGATTGCGATCCATATTGATGGGAAGCTGGTCTATGTTAATCAAAAGCTGATAAGCATGTTGGGTTTTGAGGATGACTCTGAGTTGATTGGTACCCCGGCTTTAGATATCGTCCAGGAAGCTCGTCGCGAGATATCAAAAGATCTTGAAGAGGCCATGCTTTCAGGGAGTATAGAGCTATTCTCGATTGAAGATGTCTATGAACAGAAGAATGGTGAAACCCTACCGGTGGAAGTCTCTGTTCACGCAATCCAGTATGATGGAAAGCCGGCTGTGCAGATAATAGCTCGTGATATCACTGAGCGGAAAAAAGTTGAAGCAGAAATTTGGGAATACCAGAATATGCTCAAGCAACTTTCCTCAGACTTGATTTTGGCTGAAGAAGCGCAACGGCGAAATCTGGCAATTGTGCTCCATGATCATCTCGGGCAAAGTCTGGCTATGGCTAAGATAAAAATAACCAGTGTTTTAAAAGAGCTAGAGGATGTGGATTTAGTTAAAAAACTAGAAGCCATTCAGCAGGATATTAGCGGTGCAGTTGATCAGACCAGATCCCTTACTTATGAATTGAGCCCTCCGGTGTTACATGAGCTTGGCTTTATTACGGCCCTTGAGTGGCGCTTGGATAAATTTACCGAGGAAACCGGCATAAAAACTGATTATACGCATAATCTGGAGGAAATTAAGCTCCGGGATGAGCAGGAAATTATTTTATTCCGTTCAGTAGACGAAATTTTAAAAAATATTATCAAGCATGCAGAAGCCAGTTCGGTTATGGTTACCGCTGAAGCATCTGATTATGCATTCGTCGTGAAGATTCAGGATAACGGACTTGGCTTTGATACTTCCATTTTGAAACCACAATCACGTAAGATTGATAGTTTTGGATTGTTTAGCATTAAAGAGCGTACAGAGTATCTTGGCGGAATTGTGGATATTCAATCTGAAATTAACAAGGGAACAACGGTTAGTTTGACTATCCCAGTTTCCCTGGACGGGATTTAATGGCTGTCAATATTATTTTAGCAGATGATCATACCCTTTTCCGGGAGGGTTTACTTTCCATACTTAATGATGAGCTGGAGTTTAACGTTATTGCTCAGGCAGATAATGGTCGTGAAGTAGTCAAATTAGCCTCAAAGATGGCCGTTGACGTGATTGTAATGGATATTGCTATGCCTGGCCTCAATGGGATCGAGGCGACACGTCAGGTGCTACATGATAAGCCTGATATTAAAGTCGTAGCGCTTTCCATGCATTCAGATCGTCACTTTGTCTCTGGAATGCTAAAAGCGGGAGCCAAAGGCTATCTCTTGAAAGATTGTGCTGGTAGTGAACTCATTAGCGCGATCCGGGAAGTACTTTTTGATCGCTATTATATCAGTGAAGATATTTCTACAACTGTACTGAATGACTATGTGGGAAAACTGGTAAACGAGGATGATGATAATTCAGAGCTTTCAAACCGGGAAAGTGAAGTATTACAACTGATTGCCGAAGGTAAGTCAACTCAGGAAATAGCTGATACTTTGTTTATCAGTGTCAAAACGGTAGA
>JAUVDF010000159.1 GCA_030595455.1 Fidelibacterota bacterium
TACCTCCAGGCCAATAGTCCCATAAGCCCTCAACTTGATGGTCGGATTACGACAGGCCACGCCAATGAGAACCTGCCCTGGTACAAATCTTTATTACAGGCCTTTAAGAGATAAGGGAATATATTTAGTATGCTGCATATCTATATCGATGCTGACTCCTGTCCAGTAAAACCCCAGATCTATAAAGTAGCTGATCGCTATCAATTAGATGTAACAGTGGTGGCGAACTCCTGGATGCGGACGCCTGATAAACCGAGGATTAAATTGGAGGTTGTGGGCACCGGTTTTGATGCAGCCGATGATTGGATTGTTGAGCATATTGAACAAGATGATATTGTCATCACTACTGATGTGCTCTTAGCCAGTCGTTGCGTGAAAGATGGAGCTCGAGTACTCAGCCCCAGCGGTAAGAAATTCACCGAAGATAATATTGGCTCCACTGTTGCAACTCGTGACTTATTAACTGAACTACGAAGTGCTGGAGAAATTACTGGTGGTCCCCCACCTTTAACTGACAAAGATAGATCACGCTTCCTACAGCAACTTGATTCAGTCATTCAAGCAATCAGGCACAAACATACTTAAAGTGCATGAGGGGGTAAGATGTCCTTATTAAAAAAGTTTCTTATTGGTTTAGGAGTATTGCTAAGTATAGCAATTGTAGCAGCTGTTTGGTTTGTCATGTCCCTGTTTGCCGACCATGATATATCTAATGCGCCTGGGCATTACCCCTTTAAGTCAGAAACAGCAAAACATAGCTATCTTGAGTATTATGACCAACGTGCCCAAGAATGGCCAGTCGATTCTGAGAACATAACTGTTATTACATCTTATGGATCTACTTTTATGCGTGTTAGTGGACCAAAGAATGCACCGCCTCTAGTGCTACTTCCCTCTACCAATTCGAATTCGCTTATTTGGACAACAAATATCTCTGCTTTGTCGAAGCACTATCACGTGTATGCGCTTGATAATATTTATGATGTGGGTCGTAGTGTAAACAGGCGCAATATTCGCGGTACCGAGGATATGGTAGCCTGGCTGAATGAGCTTTTCACTGTACTAAACCTTGGTAATGAGATCAACCTGATGGGTCTTTCTTTTGGCGGCTGGTTAACAAGTCAATACCTGCTGAAGCATCCTGAAAGATTGGACAAAGTTGTCTTACTCGCTCCCGTAGCGACCATCATTCAAATACCAGGAGAATGGGCTTGGCGTGCAATCATTTCTGTTTTACCACATCGTTACTTTATGAGGAAGTTTATGGTAGAATGGCTGTTTGCAGACCTGTCCAGTAAGAATGACGATGCAAGCATCACCCTTCTTGATCAACTAGTTGAAGATGCTATGATGAGTTTTAAGAGCTATACATTCCGTATGCCTATCACTCCAACGGTACTCACAGATAGTGAACTTCAGGAAATAAGTGTACCGACTCTCTTCCTGGTGGGTAAGAATGAAAAACTATATGATGCACAGGAGGCAGTGGATCGTTTCAATAATTTGGCTCCGCAGATTTTTACTGATATCGTACCTGAAGCAGGTCATGACCTATCAATTGTTCAGGCAGAGTTGATCAACCGAATGGTTCTGGAGTTTTTGGGTAAATCAATAAATACTGATGTAGAATAAATATGAAATTCTTTACTCTAATAGTTGTTTCTTTCTTATTGCTAGGCTGTCCGGAAAATATTCCTGACCCGGTTATAACTAAAACTCTATTTTCCTATCACTCTGACTCTGCCAAAACAGTTTACGTTGCCGGGAGTTTTAACAATTGGTCTCCGGACACAGACTCCATGTCGTATTACGGAAATGGCAGGTGGAGTATCAAGCTTGAGCTCATCCCTAATTATTATCAGTATAAGTTTGTGGTAGATGGCAACTGGATCACTGACCCCAATAACGAGTGGATGATTAATGATGGTGGGGATAATTATAATTCTATTATTAAAGCCGGTAACCCTGCTATACCTGAGCGTAAGAAAAGTCAGCACCCTTTCCCCAAGGATCAACTACCAACCCCGGTAATTGAAAATCGGCCTGAATTGGTGAAGCTGTATTACACGGCCTGGGAAATGGCCTGGAATAAAATTCAGCAGGGCACGCCTAAAAATGATTTTGAGTCTTTGTACATGGATGAGGGTTTTAACGAGTTGATCTATCAATGGGATTTATGCTTTATTACCAGTTTTGCCGTCTATGGCAGTCATGTCTATCCGGTCATGCCTTCACTAGACAATCTCTACAAAAAGCAGAAATCAGACGGATACATCCAACGGGTCTATTGGGAAACGGATGGCACGCTAGCCAACGAACCCAGCAAAGAAGAGCCCATGGTCAACCCGCCCCTATTTGCCTGGGTAGAGTGGCGCTACTATACCATCACTGGGGATGATTCACGCTTTAAGCATGTACTACCAGTTTTGATCAAATACTATGAATGGGTAGAGCAAAACTGTGCAGCCACACATGGTGCTGGACTGTTCTATAATACGCCATTAGGTAGCGGTATGGATAACACGCCCAGGCCAAACGTGCATCAAGCAGCCTATATTGATTATTCAGCCCAACAGGCTCTGGCGGCAATGTATATCGCCAAAATTGCCCAGGCTGAGAATGATTTACATATCTATGATCGCTTTAAGAATAAACATCAGGTTATAAAGAAGAGTATCAACCAATCTCTATGGAACCAGAACACTAAATTCTACTATGATTTAACGGTGAGTGATTCTTTAAGCTCGACTATGCATATTGGTGCTTACTGGACTCTGTTGGCAGATGTTATTACTGAAGAGCGGCTACCAGCTATGCTCACTCATTTAACGAACCCGAATGAATTCTGGCGACCACATCTGGTACCGACTTTGGCAGCCAACCAACCCCAATATGATCCTAAGGGACATTATTGGCTAGGCAGTATTTGGGCTCCTACAAACTATATGTTAATCAAGGGATTGATGAATCAAGGGCAGTATGCCTTAGCTGACTCTGTGGCTTTTAATCACATTAATAATATTGCGGATATTTATTATAACTTTGTACCTGACCCTGATAAGATTGCCTTTGATGAACGTTATGCTGACAGCTATCAAACGCTCTGGGAATGTTACTCTCCAGAATACAATACACCAGCTACCCGCTGGGATAATACCTTTTACTCAAGACAGGACTTCGTGGGCTGGACGGGATTAGCTCCCATCGCCTTACTGATTGAAAATGTATTGGGCTTTGACATTGTGGGTAGTGATAACCAGATCAACTGGACCATCAAACGCACAGACCGCCATGGTATCAAGAATCTACGCTTAGGAGACCAAACTGTATCACTGATCTATGAGAAATCCAGCCTCGCTGTTGAATGTAAGAAACCATTTGTACTGGATATTGTGTTGGACGGTGAAACAGTTCGATATGAGATTACAGAGAGTACGGTAATCGAGCTTTGATGGTAGTGCAAATTCACACTTCGTCCTTCGACAGGCTCAGGATGACACAAGCTCGGTGTGACAGACTTCTGTCTACTGAATTCTGACAACTGTCTTCTAGACTACTTTACATCCCCAGTTTAAGGCGTCCCGTTTCACTAATCATATCTACAGTCCAGCGGGGCTCGAAGACAACTTCAATATCCACTTCAAAGTCTGGAAATACATTTTTAATCGTTTGCTGTACATTGGCGAGAATAGCGTCGCCCAGTGGACATGCCGGAGTCGAAAAGGTCATCTTGATTTCAACTTTATC
>JAUVDF010000198.1 GCA_030595455.1 Fidelibacterota bacterium
AGCAGCTCGCACCTATATAGACCAGGAAGATCTGGGTGAAATTAAAACCAAGCCGTGTTTAAGTAGCCGTGGTGTGATGGATAGTCTGGCGACTTATGACATTGACCGGGGAATTATTGCCATGGAAAATGCCCGTGGTGGGGTTGTACATGAAAGTATTCATGCTCTTGCCAAGGCTCGCTGCAGTGTAAGGTCTATGTTTCATATCCAGGTTAACCAATGTCTGATATGCAAACCTGGAGTTAAACTTGACCAGATAACTGAAGTCAGATCACATCCACAGGCTTTGAAGCAATGTTCACGCTTTTTACGAGAAAATTTTGAAAGCATTCCACAGGTGAAAGCTGAAGATACGGCAGAAGCTGCTCGCAAGCTGCATACTGGTGAATATAGCGATACTACAGCCGTCATAGCTCCTGCCAGAGCAGCTGAACTTTACTCGCTGGACGTTGTCCAATTCGGTATTCAAGATCTACAGGATAATAAGACATTATTTCTGGTAGTGGAACGAACCGGGACACCGTTTTAGGTTGCAATTAGACCATGAAAGCAAAAACTTATAAGCCGATGAATAAGGATATATAAGATGATCGTCATAATGAAAGTAAACGCCTCTCAAGAGGCTATTGATAAAGTTCAGGTAGAGATCGAGAAACTAAGCTATTCTACTCACCTGATTGAAGGCGCTACCCGCACAGTTATTGGTGTATTGGGCAAAAAACCATTAAGGGGGAAACAACACCTTCAATCTCTGCCGGAAGTTTCAGATGTTCTGGAGATAAGTACGCCTTATAAACTGGCCTCGCGTGAATGGAAACCTAAAGATACAATCGTCACAGTTGGACCAGCCAGAATTGGTGGTGATCATGTGTCGGTCATGGCTGGACCTTGTTCCATTGAATCCTACGAGCAGATGAAAACAGTTGGTGAAGCGGTGAAGGCTGCCGGTGGTCATCTTCTCCGTGGCGGAGCATTCAAACCACGTACATCGCCATACTCTTTCCAGGGTTTGGGTGTTGAGGGTCTCAAAATTATTAATCAAGTAGGGAAAGAAGTTGGGTTACCTACGGTGGTTGAAGTCACAGACACCGAGACTTTAGATGTCACAACAGAATATGTTGATATGCTTCAAATTGGTACTCGCAACATGCAAAACTTTACTCTGTTGAAAGCCATTGCCCGCCAGGGAAAACCCATTCTCCTTAAACGAGGTATGTCAGCGACAGTCAAAGAAACTATTTTGGCTGCTGAATACATTCTCAATGAAGGCAATGACCAGGTTGTTCTCTGTGAACGCGGTATTCGAACCTTTGTAGACCACACTCGCAATACACTGGATGTGAGTGCTATTCCGGCTTTCCATCGCTTATCACACTTGCCGGTTATTGTTGACCCCAGTCATGCAGCTGGCAAGCGACATAAAGTACTTCCTCTGGCTTTAGCAGGGGTCGCTGCCGGAGCTCAGGGTATTATGGTGGAAGTCCACCCCAATCCTGAAGTAGCCCTCAGTGATGGACCTCAGCAGCTGGTTCCAGAAGATTTTCTGGATTTAGTGGAGCGAGTTCGTGTTGTAGCTAAAGCGGTGGGTAAGGAACTGGACTAAGCCAGAAAAGGATTGCCTTATGGCATTAAAAGGCGAGATCACATTACCGGGTGATAAATCGATAAGCCATCGTGCGCTTATGTTCACGACCCTCGGAGATGGCGTGAGTCGAATTGAAAATCTAAACCCAGGTGCAGATGTTAAAACAACTCGTGATGCTCTAGTTAATTGTGGAATCCAGATCGAAGAGAAGCACGGTGTTGTGCATGTACAAGGTGGTGGTTTACGACCTTTCAGACAACCTGGGCATGCTCTGAATTGCGGGAATTCAGGAACGACATCCAGACTCATGCTGGGATTATTAGCAGCCCATCCCATTCATATTCAATTCACCGGGGATCCCTCTTTAAGTAAGCGTCCCATGGACAGAGTATTTCGTCCTCTGCAACAGATGGGTGCCAATGTTTCAGCCCGGGAACGTAAATATTTACCCCTTATGCTCAGCGGTCGGGACCTCTGGGCTTTAGATTATCAACTGCCCTATGCCAGTGCCCAGGTAAAATCTGCTATCCTGCTGGCTGGTCTTCATGCTAAAGGCAAAACAACAGTTAAATCACCTGCATTTAGTCGGGATCATACCGAACAAATGTTGAAAGCAATGGGTGCGAAGTTGACTATTAAAGGGCGGGATGTTTCCATCAGCCCCTTAACCAAGCCTTTGCAGGCCATTGACTTAACCGTTCCTGGGGATTTCTCAGCAGCAGCCTTTTTTATTGCAGCAGCCTTATTGGTTCCTGATTCTGATCTTATCATTCGCAAAGTGGGTATCAATCCTACCAGAACTGCCTTTTTAGATGCTGCCAGAGAAATGGGTGCCAATATCACCGTTGCAAATAAAGAGCAGCATTATGGTGAGGACGTAGCAGATTTACGCGTTAGATCTTCGGAACTGAAAGGTATTACGATTCAGCCAGAACATATTGCTAACTTGATTGATGAATTACCACTCATTGCCCTATTGGCTACGCAAGCTGAAGGCGAAACAAATGTAAGAGGTGCCGAAGAGTTAAGAGTCAAGGAATCTGACCGGATTAACTCCATTGTTACCAATATGAGTGCCTGGGGTGCCAAGATTTTCGAAAAACCTGATGGATTCAGTATTGAAGGACCCACTGCCTTAAAGGGTGGTAAGGTCAAAACTTTT
Source organism: Fidelibacterota bacterium (assembly GCA_030595455.1). Classification (GTDB taxonomy): domain Bacteria; phylum Fidelibacterota; class UBA8477; order UBA8477; family JABMPR01; genus JABMPR01. Next base: position 2,748 of record JAUVDF010000198.1, read on the forward strand.
GATGATCATCGCATTGCCATGAGTATGGCTGTTGCCGGTCTTATTAGTAAAGATCCAGTTGAGTTGGATAATCCGGCCTGTGTGGATATTTCACACCCCGGTTTCTTTGCAGAATTACGATCCCTTTCAAGTTA
>JAUVDF010000050.1 GCA_030595455.1 Fidelibacterota bacterium
CTCACGTTCTGAAATCAATTCAGCAGCAGCCTGAACATCAAATTCATAGGCAGCATCTGATTCCAGGCAAATATCCCGAAATTCACCTCTAGCGATTCGTTGGTTCATTTTTTCAATAGAATTCAAATCATGATCAGAAGACCAAACGAGTACTTCGTAGATTTTCTGATAGGGGATATTTCCTTGATGCACCTTACTTTTACTAAGTTTGGCTTTACGCTTATCATTCTGAGTCGCCCGATAAAGAATAAAATGTTTAGCAACAGCTGCATGACCTTCCTCGATCAGCACCTTCTCCACAATATCCTGAACCTGTTCAACCATTGGCGGATGTTCATTGGAATAATTCCCACAGATAGTGGCTTCAATAATCAAGGCCAGTTGATCTGCCTTATCTTTATCGCGACCACCCAAGGCAACGGCTGCTCGATAGATAGCATTTGAAATTCTTTGACGAGAATAGGGTACAAGACTACCATCCCGTTTAAAAACATGAGTCAGAGAACATTGATCATTCATGCTCATGATCTCCGAACTTGAAATCGTCACTTAATTCATTTTTGTCATCTGTAGCTACGGGGAAATATTTTGCCAGATTTTCGCCTAGAGCATTAATGCCATGCAATAAGCCTGACTTCATGCGACCCTCAGCAAAATGAGCTTTCATATCAGTCACTGTCAGCTCCCAAAAATCTTCCGGAACTTTTTCATGAATACCGACATCTCCATAAACGGCAAATTTATGCTCAGTGAGAAAGAGGGCAATGAGTGTGGCATTTCGCTCTTGGGTTTGGTTGAGCTTACCCTTCTCGAAAATTTTACGGGTTGTTTTATAAGGTTGATTATGTGAGGTTGTATTAAAACTAATCACAATCTCGCCACTGGTACGTCCCTCGAAGGTTTTGATCGCTTCAGAGATTTCTTCCAGGTCCTGATCGCTAAAGATCTCTCTTGCCAGGCGCTCTGCTTTTTTCATTTAAACCTCTTCATTTCTGAGCCACAGATCAACACAGATCAACACAGATATGATTTATGGATCAAAAACACAAAAAGCTTTGCGTCATTTCGATAAACTCAATACATCGCTCTGCGTACTCTGCGAGAGGGCTTATTTAATAATCGTCAGTGATATCTTTCCCTTGTTTTTTACTGACCACTCTGAATTCATCCATATTCTTAGATTCATCTTCAACAAGTTCAACTTTGATAAAATGTTGCCATTGGATTGAGCGAACAACGCTTTTGCGTCCAGAACGTAAAAATTTTGCTAATTCCGGATTCACGATCAACTGCAGTCTGAATTCTCGTTTTTTCGAATGAAAGCGTCTAAACCAGCCCTCAATCTGTGTCGCTACTGCGGCTTTAGACATAATTCGTCCACGTCCTTTACAGACAGGACACTCTTCTGTCGCAGAGAGTAGCAGGCTAAGTCGAATTCGTTGACGAGTCATTTCCAGCAGACCAAAGTCTGAGATATAGCTGACTGCTACTTTAGCACGATCTTTACGTAACTCTCGACGAAGTTCATAATAAACTTTCTTCTTGTTGTCATCCCGGGACATATCAATAAAATCAATAACAATCAAGCCACCTAAATCTCGCAAGCGCAATTGCTGAGCAATTGCCCGGGCAGCTTCCAGATTGATTTTTACAGCATTTGCTTCGTGGTCTTTTCGACCGATAAATTTGCCTGAGTTTACATCTATAGAGACGAGAGCTTCAGTCTGCTCAATAACAATTGAAGCACCACTTTTAAGTCTCACATTTCTAGACATGGATATATCGATGCCTTTTTGGACATTATAAGCATCAAATAAGGGAAGTTTCTTTTTGTAGTGATCGAGACGATTAAGCAGTTGGGGTGCAGCACCTTTCAGGTAGCTATTGAGCTGCTTATACATCCCTTTGTTATCCGTAACCACGCGTTGAACATCGTTGGTAAAGAGATCGCGGATCAGACTGGAAACCGTTTCCATGTCTTTATATACCAACGCGGGTCCCGGCTTACCTTTAACTGCCTTTTCCATCCGCTTATATGAATCCATAAGATTATTCAGATCAGCACCCAGGGTTTCATCATCCTTGCCCTCAGTAACCGTTCTGGCAATTAAGCCAAACCCTTCTGGTTTCATCTCGTGGCAACTTTTTCTTAAACGTCGACGTTCATAATTATTATATATTTTGCGTGAGATTCCGACGTAATCAGCACTGGGAACCAGAACTAAGAAGCGACCGGGTAGTGAGATGTTAGTTGTAACCCGTGCCCCTTTTCCCATATAGGGTTCCTTGATTACCTGAACTAAAATCTCCTGTCCTGTCCTTAGTTTTGGACTGGCAGGTCTGCCTGAATGACCCCTCCGGTCACGTCCACGAGAGCGTCCTTTGTTTGGTTTAGAGCGTTTATTGTCATCATCGTCATCCTCTTGATCAAGTAGAAATGATTCTCCATCTACTTCCGAAAATGGTAAAAATGCGTTAGCTCCAATACCAATATCTACAAAGGCTGCCTGCATTCCAGGTAGCACATTTTCTACAACACCTTTATAGATGTTTCCTACAATCCGAATGTTTTCGGGTTTTTCTACATAAAGTTCAACCAGTACGTCATCCTCATGGATGGCGATCCGGGTTTCCTTATGCGTTTGATTAATAAAGATATCCTTCTTCATATCCAATCCTCAATTGTATATGAACAGGTAAAAGAAGAAGGTTGAGACATTGGTCTCAACGGGGCTCATTTTGGTCAGTTAATGAGCTAATTACAAAATTATTGGTGCGCTTGTTCAGCGTGAGAAGGCTTCATTTCAGCCAGTTCTGTTGGACCTTGCGCGCTCCCGATTCAAAATACATTCGCTGAATCGAGTAAATTCTTTTACCAATTCCAGTTTGGGCAGCTTTTCAGTTGCCTATCAGTCAAGTAGTCTAAATTTTTTCTACTTGCATTATCTGTCGTAAAAAGCGTAGCCCTGCTTAAGTGAAAGTTTATTAAAGCGGGTACGTGTTGACCTAGTCAGTAATCCGTCCGCACACAATAGTCAGCATATCCCACCGGTCAGTTGCCGGGGTTGTCCTGTTCTGCAGGACAAACTTGGATAAACCGCGATTCAGGAAAGTAATATGGACCTGAACAGGTTCTTTTCACAACACTGTCAAAACCGATTAATATTTCCCACTATACTGCTTCATTAAAGTAAACCACCGATCGGTGGACAGTATAAATGGGTAAATCATTAACCGGCACATCAAAAAACGAGGGTAGGAATTCGTTTAAACGGATCCCCTTGCCATCCTTAACGAGGCTTATGACCTCGAGGCTATTACCCTTTATTTCAATAGACTGAATATAATCTTTTATATCCAGAGATATTATTCGGCGTTTTCGTTCGCGTTCAATATACACATTTTTTCGCTGTTCAAAGTTCTGTTTCAAATGCTCCAATGACATTTGTAGCTCATCATTTTCAAATCTAATGTGTTGATTGACTGCATTTATCTGGCTTGTTATCGCATTTATACGACCATCAAACCAGGTTACATCTTTAACTTCAACTCCAGCTGGCAGCTGGGCATTCAGGTCGTCAACAATAGAGTCAACCCGCCTAAAAGTGAGTATATCAATGAATTCTGTCTCGGACGTATAGCCCAAAGGCAATGCTGGACCACTTGAGATTCTGGGACGCCTATTAAACCCTTGAGAGTAAACTACTGGGACGTCTGCTAAACTGATCGCGCGCATAAAGGAGTTTTGCACATCGAGATGTCCCAAATAGCTAGCCATGCCTGATTTAGAAAATTTCAAGCGGGCTGTAAATACTGGAGTTGTATTCTCCAGCTCTGGTAGGGGTTCCCGTTCGGGAGCCTGATAAACTTCCGGCTTGATCTTCGAATCACTTGCCGTACCGTCTTTTACAACACGCATTATCAATTCATCAAAATCACAGACGCCACAGGCCAGACAACCATCACGACAATCAATGACTGTGGCTTCCTGGTAGGCCTTACGTTTTTCACGACGTAAGAACTTTTTCAATATTCCATTATCGACTATATCCCAGGGAAGTAGCTCTTGAACATCTCGCTCTCGTAGATAATATTCGTAATCAATGCCAGCTTGTTTAAAAGCACTCATCCAACGATCATAACGGAAATAGTCACCCCAGCTGTCAAAACGGGCACCATCTTTCCAAGCAAAATAGATCGCTTTTGAGACTCGCCGATCTCCCCGTGAGAGAACTCCTTCAATCTCAGAATATCTTGGGTCACGATAGGACGCACGAACATTTTTAAGCTTCAGGTTGTCCATAAGGAAGTCAATCTTCTCTCGAATAACTTCTTTGCTGTCCTGGGCTTCCCACTGGAATGGGGTTTCCGGTTTTGGTATAAAGGTTGACAGGGTCACATTGATCTTAACTTTACCAAACGATTTCGCCATATCACGAACCTCGTTGATTAAATCAACAATGCCCTGAAGATCAGCACGGGTTTCAGTTGGCAGACCCAGCATGAAATAAAATTTTAAAGTTTTCCAGCCACCATCCAGGGCGATCTGAACTGACGAACGTAGATCATCATCGCTGATCAGTTTATTAATCACGCGCCGCATACGCCAGGTTCCAGCTTCAGGTGCAAAGGTTAAACCTGATTTACGCTCTTCCGCTGCTATGGAAGCTATTTCTTTGGTGAAGCTATCCAGACGCATGGATGGAAAAGAAACTGAAACACGATTCTCTCTCAAATAGGGCTTCATACCTTCAACCACCTCACCCAAACCGGTGTAATCACTGGTGGACAATGAAAGGAGCGACATATTTTTGTGTCCAGTCGCAGCCAGAGTTGCTTTGGCTGATTCAATCAATTCATCTGGTTTTCGTTCACGGATCGGGCGATAAACCATACCGGCATGGCAAAAACGACACCCCTGCGTACAACCGCGCATGACTTCCACAGCAAATCTATCTTGAGCAGTTTCCACAATGGGGACAATCGGTTTTACTGGATAATTGGACGCTTCTAAAACGGGTATCTTAGCCGACTTCACGCGATCCGGAGCAGGTTCATAATTCTTAGTGAAGGAAAGCAGCTTCCCTGATTTATCGAAATCATAATCATAAAAAGCGGGGACGTATACACCTTCAGAAATGGTCGCCAGATCTTCCAGTATTCCTCTACGGCTGCGTCCTTCCCGTCGTCCTTTTCCAATCCGTCTCACCAGATCAACCACAAGTTCTTCTGCATCACCAATTACCACGAGATCAAAGAAATCGGCAACCGGTTCAGGATTGTAAGCATTCGTTCCACCAGCAATAATAATGGGGTCGGATTCACTGCGGTCCTTGGTCCAAATGGGGATACCTGAGAGATCCAGCATGTTGAGAATGTTGGTGTAAAGCAGGTCATAAGGCAAAGAAAAACCAACAATGTCAAAATCACTTAACTGGTGTTTTGTTTCCAGGCTGTGCATGGGTAGCTCATGCTCACGCATAAGCGCTTCCATATCAGGCCAGGGAGCGTTAACTCGTTCTGCCGCAATATCGCTTTCCCTGTTCAGAATATGATAAAGAATTTGGAAGCCATTATATGGCATGGCTGTATCATATACGTCTGGAAAGGCCAGCGCTATGGTGGCGCTTAGATTATCCCAATCCTTGGTAATAATATTGTGTTCATTACCCAGATATCGTCCAGGCTTGGATACTTTTGAGAGTATCCTCGTGTGTAAAATATGTTCTATATCTTTGGGTTGCACCCAAGTATCCTTTCATTAACCCCCATAAGCACATGATTATAATTGAGTTTTTGCCAGATACTATAAAATCATTCCTCTCGCTGAGACGCAAAGGCGCAGAGATATTTATATGCGAACTGATTTGCTGCGAGTACAAAATATGCCAAATGTGTCTTTGCGAAGGAGGTTGTTTTCGACCGAAGCCTGTCCGCCGTACTTCGTACTTGAAGGAAGGCGGGCAATTTCGAACTCTACATCGCCAAGGATTCGAGATCGCCACACTCCCCTTGGTCATTCGCGAAGACTAGTTGAACTGGTATCATGTTACATCGTATATTTATAAGGAATTTACCCGCTGTTGGTTAAATTATGATTATAACACAAATCGGGAGGTTATCATGAGCACGTCTTCAGAAAAAGCATGGGTCGTTTTACGAAAAGTCGAGGGTGATATAACTGCTGATATGCTTTGTGAAGCCTTGCGGAATGCTAATGTCCCCTGCGAAATCAAGCGCAGTATGCTGGCTTCGGGCTTGGGAGCTCACTCTGTTTCACTTACGGGAAATCAGGCAACCCTCTTGGTTCCACCCGACAAATTAGAAGCAGCAAAGGCTGTCCTGGAGGCTATTGATTTTGAGCCCTTCGATGATACTCAGGAACCACCTGGAGAAGAACAGGGCTAGATTCTACCTAACTATTTTCAGCTTGTATCATTCATTGGATAGAGCAACGAATTTCTAAGCTGTGGGTCTCACCTACCCTTAATCAATAGGGAATAAAACGAATATAGACTTAAGTCTTAAAAACGTCTTGACGTTATAACGTTGTAGCGTTATCTTACTCCTAAATAATAGCAGGAGAAGATCCTATGAGTAATCTATCCAAACGAGTAACTGTATACCTGGATCCCAAAATCCACAAGGCTTTGCGTCTTAAAGCTATTGAAACCTCACTTTCAATTTCACAATTGATTAATAATGCCCTACAAGCTGATCTTTTGGAAGATGCCGAAGACTTTGAAGCATATGAAAATCGAATTCATGAACCCACAATCGAATACAGCGTCTT
>JAUVDF010000108.1 GCA_030595455.1 Fidelibacterota bacterium
ATAACTTTATGAGTGACCAGACACCGCCAACTACCATAGCGCCAACACCTAGATAACGAATCTTGGTATCCCAGATTGTGTTAGCTGCATCCAGGGCATTGCCTTCGAAGCCATAGATAGCTGTATAAATTGGAATAGCGACAAACCAGGAGATAACACCACCGGCAAAGACCAGGATACTGATGTTTCTACCTACAATGTAACCTACGGAGATCAGCGCAGGAGAGAGATCCATCCCAAAGCCAAATACTGAGCGACCCATCTGGGTAGCGCCTTCCAGAGCTGAGTGCCATAAGGCGAAGCCCTGTTGACCAAGCTTCATGGTGGCAGCTGCTAAACTGGCGAAAGTCAGTAGCCTCAAGCCGCCTTGAACTTCGTCTTCAGAATCACCTTCCTTGGCATGTCCGGCACGCAGTACAGCTGCGGTTGCAATACCTTCAGGATAGGTTAGCTCAGCTTCTACGATCAAGGCTCTGCGGAGAGGAATTGTAAATAAAACACCGATTAAACCACCAACACTAGCGATTTTGGCTACCTCCAGATAATTAAAGGTCTCCCAGTAACCCATGAGTAATAGAGCCGGTATGGTGAAAATGACACCAGCAGCCAGTGATTCGCCAGCTGATGCAGCGGTTTGCACAATGTTGTCTTCCAGAATATTATGTTTTTTAAACATACTCAAAACACCCATACTGATCACAGCGGCGGGTATTGATGCAGAGGCTGTCATTCCAGCAAAAAGTCCCAAGTAGGCATTGGCTCCAGCTAGAACCATTGATAATATAATTCCAAGAAAAACTGCTTTAACGGTAATTTCAGGTAATGGCTTACTCACGGTGTCCCTTTCTTATCTCAATTTGACATCGAAGATAAGTGAGATTGAAAAAGGGGAAAGGGCTAATTGAGCAGAGCGAACTATCTGGAGCACACAGCTTGGCAAGCTAAAAGCCATGAATCTCACAAAGCTTTGATGCCAGAGAGGTTCTCTCTCTTTGTTCATTTTGTCGAGACACAAAACGAACCAAAAAGTCTTTTAACGGCCGCTCTGCCCTTCGACAGGCTCAGGGACCGGAGCTATTCACTATCTGCTTCAGAGGAATTCCAAACCACCAGTTTCCAAGGAGACGTACACTAGATTTTTGCAACGGCCAAAAAAAATGCATAGGACCACTAGCTCTAAAACTATCAATCAGTGGGAATCTGTGTTAATCCGTGGCTGAAACTAAAATAATTAGGCTAAATCTTAGCTAGCAGTGAGGGTCTCGAAGTAGGTTTGCCACTTTAGAGAAATGTCATTAGCAGGTAGGGAAAAACTGTGGCGGATGCCACCGACGCCAATGGATATGGCATTGAAATAATCCAGAGTAAAAATAGTAACAGTATTCAAAGCCCATGAGTGCAGGATCTCATTTTGCCTGGCTAAAATAAACCGTTGATTTGTTAAGGTTAATTCAAGCTTATCAACTAGTTCAAGTTCTTCATCATTTTTATACTTTCCAATCGGAGATGTCAGAAAGACTTGTTCACCAGATTCAATCTGGAAACCAGACTCAAGGTTTAGAGGGCTGTTGAGAATTGTTTCGTTGATGTCCCTGATCCATGAGTGAAGGGTGTTAGTTTTATCAGTATGCTGGTTTATCAGCGTATAATTAGCTGTCACATCCCAGGTCGCATTACACTGCCGGCAACCTATCTTATTGTTTGATAGTAGCTCGATCGTATTCCGGGATTGGCATTCATTACAGGCCCATAGGAATTTTTCCAGGCCATTAGCATGGGCTCTGCTTTTAACCGATCTATAAACCTTTGATTGGGCAAAGATTGAGTTTTGGATAAGTGATTCAAGTTGCTTTAAATCTGTTTGATCCTCAACGGGGATGATCGGTTTAAATGTGGCCGAAACCTGTCCTCTGCGACGATTTGATGCCCAGCGCGGCCAGATTTCATAGGCTCCATCCAGGTGAACGGGTAAAATAGGAACCTTACTATGTTGGATCAATTTTAAGGTTTCTTTCAGAATTGGCAAAGGGGAGCCATCGGTGGAGCGGCCACCCTCGGGAAAGATGCCAACGACCTGACCACTCTTGATCATGCGAATCATGGTTCTGATAGATTTAAGATCCTGGCGATGTCGTCGCATTGGAAAAGTACCAATTCCTTTGAGTAGAAAACGCATTAAGGGCGTTGTAAATACATCAGCTGTTGTCACAAACTGCATCTCAAACGGAACAAAGATACCGAATAAAAAAGGATCAATGTAGGTCTCGTGATTGGCTACTAGTATAAAGGGCTTTTGGTGGGGGATATGTTCAGTACCTGAGACCTTGATCTTGTACCAATTACGGATGATCAGCATTCCGAAAACCCAGACAACTTGGGATAGTAGTTTAATAGAGCGATTGTTTTGAATTTTTATCTTCCAGAACCAGAAGGGGGTGTCAGCTTTATACTTCACGTATTGTTCACCCAGTGAATGGCTTAGCTGCTTTTCCTGAGAGAATAAGAGGTACAAAAACCCTGACAGCGTTATTATTCCCCAAATAGATAGAGCGAAAATACTAAACGCGTATGTGTAAGTCAGGATACCTAATTGATAAAGGGAAAAAAACCAAAAAAATGGATGACGAGTCCGGGCATAGAAACCGACATCAACCAGACGGGTAACTTTACCCGGATAGTGCAGAACGCCGTCTCCGAAGCGTAAAGTGATGGTGTCAGTGGCCAGCATACCCAGGAGTCCAAGTATGCTAAATGCTAAAGCAAATAATGAGCTGGAGGAGCTGATTTCGGCATGTGGGATAAACTCTGTGGAGAGTGAAATGATAAGCGGTGTAACAGACAGTTTAACTATTAAGCCCAATAAATTCTTAATTGTCATATGCTTTGTTCTCATCGGCGCCATATTAATCGAAATTCAAGCGTGAGGATATATATTTAACGTTAACAAAAAACATTCGAAAAGGGGCTTATGCCCTTGCCCCATCATATAGTCAAGGATATATTCCAGCTCTGGATTATAGAAGATGTTGACAAACCTTTAATTTAAGCAATGCTTTAAAGTTAATTTTAAGCACCAGGAATAAGTGTGTTAAATGGGACCAATAAAAACGAAATTTGAAACTGAGATTAAAGATGATACGCTTATTGTGAGGGTTCAAAATACAACCTTTGATATTCGCGGTGTAAAAGCTTTCAAGCGAGATATCTTTATGGCCATCGCCGAGGCAGAGTTCAAAAATATTATGATCAATATGGAGAATGTCCGGATGGTTGATAGTACCGGATTGGGTGGTTTGCTCTTTGCGAAACGACAAGCCACAATAAAAGGTGGCAAGTGCTATATTGTTAAGCCCCAGCAAAAAATCATGTCTTTAATCAAGATTTCAAAGCTCGAAGATGTATTTGAAATTGTTGATAGTGAGAAGACTGTCCTGAAGAAATAGGGACAGGCCTATAATTGATTTTAAAAAAAAAGCGACTCATGGTCGCTTTTTTTTGTCTGTCACTTAATAAAAAGAAACAGGGACAGCTAAAATCCGGAAGCGGGGGAATACGACCAGACTGATGCCCCTGTAAAATCGTGATAAAAATAGTAATGAATCTAGCAGATGTCAATGGTTTATATTGCTATTATCAAATGAAAATAAAATAAATGGTTTGGCCAGTGATTCGGGAGTTGAAGATTGCCTCAGTTTGGTTACTTTTGTTACATATGAATCAAAATTATTGTCAAAAAGAATAGTGGAAAACAGGAGAGTCAGAATGAGCATCAATCGACTTACTAAAGCCTTATGGATTACGATTGTGATCATCAGTTTAACAGCATGTGCTTTTTTTAGTGAATATGCCAAACTTGAGCGGAATGCTCGTGATGCCTATGAGCGAGCAGACTACGATACAGCCTTATTTATGTTAGCACGGAGCCTTCAGATCAATCAAGACTATGAAAAGAGTCAGGTGCTGGCAGCTGATGCCTTTCTAATGGCTAACCGCACCCATGATAACCGTATTAAAGAGCTTAATGGTGAACCTAATGAGTTTAAATATGATGCATTGGTGAGGGAATATCAGAGTTTGATCAATCTGCATGATGCCGTCAAAGTGTTACCGCCCATTCGTCACCCCAAAACATCCGTGCTATTAGAATTTGCAATAATTGATCACACTGGGGCACTGAAGGAAGCCAAAGAGCAAGCAGCAGAATCACATTATGCTGCTGGTGAGCGACTTTCAAACTCAACGGAAATGAATGACCAAAAAGCTGCTGCCAAAGAATTTAAAAAAGCATTAACCTTTGTCGCTGCTTATAAAGATGCAGAGCAGCGTTATAGTACCACCCGTTCTGCTGGGATAAAAAGAATTGCAGTTTTTCCTTTTGAAGATTTAAGTGGCAAGAAGAAACGCTTTGGAGCGATTGAAGAGTTGGTGGTTGATCAGATGGTGACCTCAATTATGAAAGACCCCGCTGCTACTGAGTTCCTGGAACTGATCAGCCGCGATCAACTGGACCGAGTGATTGCTGAACAAAAATTGGGTCTCTCCGGGATGGTAAATGAAGAGACCGCCATGGAAGTGGGCGCCCTGCTCGGTGTCCATGAGATTATCACCGGTAAGATTACTCAGGTCATCTATTCACCAAATCAAACGGTTCACCGTGATTATACAGCCAAGGATAAGGTTGTGGTACGTAGAGAAAAGTACAAGGACAAAGAGGGCAAAACTAAAACGCGCAAAATTTATGCTGATGTGGAAGCGCGGGTGAGACACTATAGTTTGAGTTCTAAAGCGATCATCAAGGGCTCCTATAAGATTGTTGATGTTCGCACTTCAAAACTGGT
>JAUVDF010000110.1 GCA_030595455.1 Fidelibacterota bacterium
CCAATCATTTGGCCATTCTTCAGTCCAATGGGGCTACGTACGGCATCGACAATCACGCTATATCTTTCACTCATAATACAATCTCCTAAATCCTATATAGTTTCATCACTTACTCTAATCATTCAGCGGATATTCACCGCGTTTGAGTAAGAGTTGAAATACCAATTCTTGTTCTTTGATCACATCAGCATGATAGGCTAGTTGGGATAAAGCCTCTTCCAGCCTACCTAGCTTAGCATCCCGATCATCTTCATCAAGAATATGTCTCATTATCTTTTTAGCGTTGGAGACAATTACTTCTAGATTTCTCAGAACTGAAACTCTCAGAACTGAACCGACAACATCACGACGTGGATGTGACTCATCCAGTTGAAGATAGCGACGTAATACGCTAAAGATTACCTGTTGAGCAATCACCATATCGGCAAAGGCTTCAATCTCAAATTGAGTGTTCTTGAAATCCTGACCGTGTTTAAGAATGAGTTCATTCAAAGTTTTCAACACAATCCCTCGACCAAGCTCAACCGCTTTAATTTCTTGAGCCGCTGGATGGTCATCAGCTACTTCAACTGCAGGCATCCAGTTTTCGCCCAATTCGAGAATTTGTTCACGGATAGGCAGCTCTTCCAAAATTGCTTTTTTAAGCGCAATCCCTGAGATAATTAATTTATTGATCTCATTTGTGCCTTCGAAAATTCGATTGACGCGTTCATCTCTCAAAATACGAGCAAAGGGATATTCCTCTGAAAATCCATAGCCTCCCAGAATTTGCAGACCATCATCAGCGTTGGTCCACAGGGCTTCAGATGAGAATATTTTATTTGTACTATTCTCAATAGCGTGATCTTCTATTACAGCATAAAGATGGTCGTAATATTTCGGATCATCCTCAGGGAACTTCTCAGTTCCTGCATCAATCGAACCCGTTGATTGATAGGTAATAGTGTCTGCTTCATAACAACGGATAACCATGTCGGCAAATTTGCGTTGCATCATTCCAAAGGCAGTTAGGGGCTGAGCAAACTGTTGACGTTCTTTGGCATAATCCAGGGCTGTCTTCATGGCTTGCTTGGCGCCACCCATGGTCACGGCTCCTAATTTTAACCGTCCTATATAAAGACAATTGAATGCTACAGCAGGTCCCTGACCAACATTTCCAATTACATTCTCGATGGGAACTTTACAATCTTTCAAGATATAGGTTGTTGTCGATGAACCTTTGATACCCAACTTATGCTCTTCCGGTCCCCGTTCCCAACCAGTAGTCTCTTGATCTAGAATGAATGCTGTTAGCTTTTCACCATCGACTTTTGCAAAAACAATTCCGATATCAGCCCAACTCCCATTGGTGACAAATTGTTTGACACCATTGAGAAGATAATGAGTCCCTTCATCGTTCAGTTTTGCTGAAGCTGTCCCATTCAGGGCATCTGATCCGGCACCGGGTTCGGTAAGCGCAAAGGAACTCATCCATTCACCAGTAATCATTTTTGGAATATATTTTTCCCTTTGCTCCTCATTACCATACCATAGGATCGGTAATAGCCCAATCCCAGTGTGATCTGTGGCGGTAACCATCAGTGATGAACTGGCACTTTTCCCCATAGCTTCTAAAGCGAGTGCTGCTGCGGTTTTATCAAGACCCATACCACCATATTTTTCTGGGACATCCATACCCAGCATTCCCATCTCCCCCATTTGCGACATGAGATCCCGGGTCAATTTTTCATCGAGTTTTTCAATATCATCAACTCGTGGCGCTATGACTTCTGCTGCGAAGTCACTAATTGCCTCAAAAAATTCGTTTTGATCGTCAGACCATTTCTCCCTGGTGAAAATCTCATCCACGCCAAAGGGTGTGGTTAAAAATGCGCCACCCTTTTTCATAATACTCTCCTTATTTTGGATATCATTATCTGCATGTATATTTTTACTGAATAGCGATGCCATTCAGAATAAAATCCATATTTTGATCAACATATTCTTCTAGTGAAAAGTCTTCAGGTTGAAATAATACAAACCAGATCATGCCATGCAGGGATGTCATGATTGATAGTGCTGTCATCCTGGCATTCACTTGTTTGAATTCGCCAAATTCCATACCACGATTTATGAAATTTTCAAATTCAGTCAGAATGCGTGTGTACAGCTGATTTGCTAATCCCCTGATTTCCTTGTCACGATTCGCAAATGCCCATATTTCTGGCTCAACTAAAAACCAGTTGGGATTCCTTTTAAATATGACTACTGTTAGTCGAGCTACTCTGCGGATGAGCTCTGCAGAAGGAAGTCCTCGCAGTTCATCACTCTGCTCAACAGCATAAAATTGATCCATCCAATGTTCGATTAATGCGATAAACAAGTCCCGCTTACTTTCGAAGTAGTGATAGAGGGCACCCTTACTTAATCCGATTTCCTGGACAATATCATCCATGCGTGTTTCTGAATAGCCTTTGCGTATGAAAACGATCAGCGCCGCTTCCAGTATTTCAATTCTACGTTCTGAGCTGGGTCTTCTTTCAGTCATATTTTGCCTTATTCAGTTTATTCTTCAACATACCGACTGGTCGGTATGTAATATACAAGCCGAAGATGCCTCTGCAAGGGGAGGTTTGTTAGATGGGAAAAATTAACAGGGTTTTGTCACGAAACTGACAATCCTCATAAAGAACCACTCTGATAAATATTTCATGCATTTCATGCTTGCGTAAATACCTTATCTGCGTTTTAGCATGTAAATAAATAGTAATGAAGGGGAATACGACTATGAAGAAGACAATGATATTAATCCTTTCTGTATTGGTGGCTGTTTTTATAGTACAGTGCGGTGGAGAAACTAAAGAAGATTTAAGCTTCCAGCAGGGTATCCTGGATAAAGCAAAACCACTATTTGCTGTGGTTCCGGATAAAATGCCGGATTCAGAAAATGACACCCAGGCCATGATCGATTTGGGGAAGAAGCTTTATTTTGAAACTGCTCTCTCAAATACAGGTGATATGTCTTGCAACACTTGCCATGATTTGAATCTAGCTGGTGTGGATAATATGGCGACCTCAGAAGGGACGAATGGAATTCCAGGTACCCGGAATTCTCCTACTGTTTTTAATGCTGGTTTCCATTTTGCTCAATTCTGGGATGGTCGAGCAGTTGATCTAAATGAGCAAGCCGGGGGTCCCATTCTTAACCCTGCTGAAATGGCGCTACCTGACTCAGCCACTGCCGTCACAAAGATCAAAGCAATTGCAGATTACAAACCTATGTTCGCCGCAGCCTTTGGTGACAATTCAATCAACTATGAGAATATCACGGAAGCCATGGCAGCTTTTGAGCGAACTCTGGTCACCCACGACCGGTTTGATGATTTTCTTACAGGAGATTTGAAAGCATTGACAAAAAATGAAGTTGAGGGACTAGAGCTCTTCATGGGCAAAGCCTGTATCACCTGTCATATGGGCTCAATGTTAGGTGGAAACATGTTCCAGAAGAATGGATTGGTTAAACCTTATAAGAACCTCACAGATGAAGGACGCTTTGAAGTAACGGGATTAGAACAGGATAAATTCATGTTTAAGGTTCCGGCTTTACGCAATATAGCCCTCACTGGTCCCTATATGCATGATGGTGGTGTGGCAAGTCTGGAAGAATCCATCATTATGATGGGAGACATGCAACTTATGCAGCAGATTTCTACTGCAGAGGCATCAAAAATTGCAGCCTTTCTAACAGCCCTGAATGGCAAGCAATTCACAAAATAATAATATAGTTTAGATAATTTGTTGATAAAAAGGCGAGGATAACTCCTCGCCTTTTTTATTGATAATCAATGCTTATTAATAAAATATTGTAGAATATCCTGACTAAGCGCTCCACCAAGCAATCCTGTAACTAAAACTAATCCAGCTAGACCTATACTCACTATGGGGAACACCCATCCTTGAGTAGCCCAGCTCTTTTTCTCCAGGATGGCAAAGGTCCGACCGATAACCACCAGAATGATGATCCAAACAACTGCATTCCCAAAGGAAATGTGCAGATCAAACGATTCTGAGACATTCTCAGCCAAGAGTTCTTGACTAGCAAGCGCAGTTTCCGCCAGATTACCGCTAAAAGCTGCCAAAATAGCCGAAATAGCCGCCATAAGCTGTAAGACATAGGCTGCCATCATGCTTGGTGATCTCTGCTTTAGAGTGCCATATAGGTCGAATAAAGCTGCTGCCAGCAGTAGAGCAATTGGAAAGTGGACGAAGAAGGGGTGTAGCTCAGCCATCGCTGATTATAATTACCATTTAGGGTAGAGACAACAACTCTGGAATAGAATAGCTCGTAGTCTGAATAATTTCCCGGGTATTTACATCTTGTACAAGGGTAACAATCTGATAGTTGTGATTGCCCTGATAGTCAGGCGGGCGCTTTAGGGCATGCTCCACCTGGATAGTCTCAATCAAATTGGGAATCTCTTCTACCTGCATATCCTTCATGACCTGCATATGGATTGTCTCACCATTGGTACCGGCATAATAGATACTATCCTCGGTCAATATCGTCCAACTAATCAACTGACTTAATGCGATACCATAATTTTGAATTGAATAGCTTATGAAAATACTATCAGAGGACTCCACATAGTCTGGTTTCCCGATATGTACATCTGAGCCTGCATCAATATTTTGTCTAACCAAGGAAGTGAGAGAATTTAAATTTTCATAATCTGAAATGACAACACCATCAATTAGCAGACGGGGTGCCTCGTAGGAATTACCATAAAAAATGCGACG
>JAUVDF010000116.1 GCA_030595455.1 Fidelibacterota bacterium
ATCTTGAGTGCTGAAATGTGGAAGCAATCCGGTCACTACGATAATTATCGTGAGAATATGTATTTCACCAAAGTTGATGATCGCGATTTTGCCGTTAAGCCCATGAATTGCCCCGGTCATACTCTGGTCTATGGAGCCGAAGCGCGCTCCTATCGAGATTTACCGATTAAAATGAGTGAATTTGGTCGCGTTCATCGTCATGAGAAAAGTGGTGTTACCCATGGTCTCTTCCGGGTTCGCACTTTCATTCAAGATGATGCCCATGTTTTTTGTACAGAAAATCAGATTCAAGCGGAAGTAGATGATATTCTGGATCAGGTTTATGAAGTTTATGCAGCTTTTGGATTTGAGGATGTCCATGTTGAGTTAAGTACCAAGCCTGAAAAGGCTATTGGCTCGCAGGAAGTCTGGGATAAATCAGAGGCCGCCCTTGAGAGTGTGCTCAAATCCAGGGGAGTTGATTTTCAATTGAATCCCGGTGATGGCGCCTTTTATGGTCCCAAGATTGATTTCCATATCAAAGATTCTTTGAACAGAAGTTGGCAGTGTGGAACCGTTCAGCTGGATTTCTCCATGCCTGAACGTTTTGGACTTAGCTACACCGGAGAAGATGGTCAAGATCATCAGCCCGTTATGATTCATCGTGCCATTGTTGGTAGCCTGGAACGTTTTATGGGAATTCTGATCGAGAATTTTGCTGCCAGAATGCCGGTCTGGTTGGCACCGATTCAGGTGAAAGTAATTCCGATTGCTGATCGTCATGAAGACTATGCACAGTCTGTTGTGAAAGACCTCAAAGCAGCTGGAATTCGCGTAGAAGGCAATTGGAAGAACGAAAAGATTGGTCAAAAAATTCGTCAAGCAGAGCTTGAAAAAGTGCCATATATGTTTATTCTTGGAGACCGCGAGGTTGAAGGCAAGAAAGTTAGTGTTCGTCGTCATGGTGCCGGTGATATTGGCAGCCTAGACCTTAGTGAAGCGAGCGAACGTATTTTGAACGAAATAAGGGAGAGAACAGATCAAAAAATATAAAGTTTATGCCAAGGAGGAAGAACTCCGCATCAATGAGGGAATTGACGTAACCGAGGTCCGCCTCGTGGATGAAAATGGTGAACAGGCAGGAGTCGTCGCAATCCAGGATGCACTGGACAAAGCCGAGAATGCTGAACTTGATCTGGTTGAAGTAGCTCCAAATTCTAAACCACCGGTCTGTAGACTGATGGATTATAGTAAGTATAGATACGAAAAGGCTAAAAAAGCCAAAGAAGCAAAGAAGAAACAAAAGGTTATTCAGAATAAAGAAGTGCGTTTTAGACCCAATATTGAAGATCACGATCTCAATACCAAGGTGACAAAAGCACGGGAGTTTTTGAATGACGGAGATAGAGTTAAAATTACGATCATGTTTCGCGGCCGTGAAATGGCCTATCTGGATCGTGGTCCCATCCTGATGAAAAAGATAATGAAACATCTGGGTGAGGATGTACACATGGAATATTCGCCGACCATGGAAGGCAGGTTTATGACAACTGTGGTCACCTTGAAAAAGGGAGGTAACTAATCGTGCCCAAAATGAAATCAAATCGTGCTGCTAAAAAGCGCTTCAAACTTACCGGTAAAGGTAAAGTAAAAAGAAGCAAGGCTTTCACCAGTCACATGCAGAACAACAAATCACAGAAGCAGAAAAGAAAATTGCGTAAATCTGGTCTTTTGACTGGTGGCGATGCTGCTAAAGTGAAAAAAGCCATTAGCGCTTAAGTACTAGGAGTTAGGAAATGCCAAAAGCAAGTAGTTCCGTCGCCCGTAAAAGACGGCACAAAAAATATTTAAAGGCTGCCAAAGGTTATTATGGTGCCCGCTCACGTCTGTATAGGACCGCTCGCGAAACTGTAGAACGCGCCTGGGTTTATGCCTATCGGGATCGTAAAGATCGTAAACGTCAATTTCGTCGTTTGTGGATAGCCAGAATTAATGCCGCAGCTCGCCTGAATGGCTTAAATTATTCCAAATTGATATATGGTTTAAATAAGAATAATATTGAACTCAATCGCAAAATGTTGGCCGAGATCGCAGTAACTGATCCAGCTGGTTTCGCAACGATTGTAGCCCAAGCTAAATAAACCACAGTTAGGAAGGCGTATGTCGCTTTTTAAAAAAGTCGACGAATTACGCTCAGAATTCAAGCAAGCGTTGGCATCAAGTCCAGCGCTTTCTGATTTAGAGCGGATCAAGCAAGAATATTTAGGACGCAAGGGCATCTTGAATGATCTATTTAAGCAGATCAAAGATGTTGAACCAGCTCGCAAAGGAGAGTTCGGTGGTCTCGTGAATGTCCTGAAGCAGGAAGTTCAGGAGGCTATTGATGCCTTGCTTTCCAAGACCGCATCGTCAACTGGAGCCTCAGCTGGAGTAGACGTAAGTCTACCTGGAACTGTATATCAGCGCGGAAGTCTACACCCACTTGAACAGACCTTGAGAGATATTAAGTCGATTTTTCATCGGCTGGGCTTTTCTGTCGCTGAGGGACCGGAAATTGAAACTCAATGGCGTAACTTTGATGCCTTAAATTTCCCACCGGAACACCCAGCACGAGATATGCAGGACACCTTTTTTCTGAATAATGGCTCTGTTTTAAGAACCCATACTTCACCAGTTCAAATCCGTCTAATGATGGATGAAAAGCCACCTATTCGATCCATTATGCCGGGTCGTGTTTATCGCAATGAAGCCATCGATGCTGGTCACTACTGCCTGTTTCACCAGGTAGAGGGACTGTACGTTGACAAAAATGTCACCCATGGGGAACTGAAAGCAACTCTAGAGCTCTTTTGTCGTGAATATTTTGGATCCGATGTAAAATTACGTTTTCGTCCCAGTTTCTTTCCATTCACAGAGCCTAGTAATGAAGTTGATGTGACTTGTTTTCTGTGTGGTGGTAAAGGCTGCCGTGTTTGTAAGCAAACTGGTTGGTTGGAAATTCTTGGTTGTGGAATGGTAGACCCCAACGTGTTCAAATCAGTGGGCTATGATTCAGAGGAATACACCGGTTACGCATTTGGAATGGGTATTGAAAGAATTGCCATGTTAAAATATGGTATTAATGACATCCGCTTATTTTTTGAGAATGATGTTCGTTTTCTAAAACAGTTTTAATTGATTTAATTTGGAATCAAATAATGAATATTTCTTACAACTGGCTTAAAGAATATATCGACATAGACCTCAGTCCGCTTGAAGTTGTTGAGAAACTAACAGCTGCTGGTCTTGAAGCCATTATTGTAGAGCAATTCCCCGATTTTTTCAAGTCGATCAAAGTAGGACACATTCTCTCGAAAGAAAAACACCCGGATGCTGATAAACTAAGTGTCTGTCAGGTTGATCTGGGGGATGGGGAAGCCCATCAGATAATTTGTGGTGCGCCCAATGTGGCAGCCGGACAGAATGTCCCTGTGGCAACCATTGGTACCACCTTTCCAGCAGGTTTGACCATTAAGAAAGCCAAGTTACGGGGTGTTTTTTCACACGGAATGATTTGTTCAGAAAGTGAACTGGAACTTTCAGATGATCACCAGGGAATTATGGTGCTTGATGAGGAAGTCAAGCTTGGTATCGATATGACCAAGTATCTCTCAGGAGATGATGTGTCCATTGAACTGGATCTTACACCTGATCGATCTGACGCTCTGGGACATATTGGTGTGGCACGCGATTTAGCTGCTATTATGGGTACTGGTATAAGCATCCCTGAAGTAAAACTCACTGAATCAAACCAGGCTACTGCAGATCTGATTTCGGTTGAGATCAAAGATGAAGACGCTTGCCCGCGTTACGCAGCCAGACTCGTTAAAAATATTAAGATTTCAGAATCACCAAGCTGGTTACGAAATCGTTTACAAGCCGCCGGTATTCGTTCCATTAACAATGTTGTGGATGCTGCAAACTACGTACTGATGGAGACGGGACATCCGCTCCATACCTTTGACCTACGCTATGTCGAGGGTGATAAAATTGTCGTGCGTATGGCTGAGAAAAATGAAAAGATTACCACTTTAGATGGAAAAGAGCGTGAGCTGGACGAAAAGGTTCTACTGATCTGTGATGGGAAAAAGCCAGTCGCAGTTGCTGGAGTGATGGGTGGTGAGAATTCTGAAGTGAAGGATGATACCACAGATTTACTGCTTGAGAGTGCCTATTTTGATCCTGTCACGGTGAGACGTGGCGCTCGTAAGTTGCAGCTATCCACAGATGCCAGCCATCGTTTTGAGCGTGGCGCAGATCCCAATGGTGTTCCTTATGCTTTGGATCGCCTTGCTGGACTCATCGTGGAATTAGCAGGGGGCGAAATTACCAGGGGGCAGGTAGATGTCTATCCTAAGGTGATTACGCCAGCAATAATTGACTTTAGGGTCCCACGTTGCAATAAAATCCTCGGAACTAAAATCAGTGCCCAGGAAATGTCTGATATTTTGACCGGCTTGGGTATGTCTGTTGATCAGAGTGGTGACGACAAATTTAAAGTTACGGTTCCAACCTTTCGCCCTGATCTCACACGTGAGATAGACCTTGTTGAAGAAGTGGGTCGTATCTACGGCTATGACAATATTCCAATTCCGGAACATTTCAGCATTGCCAATAAAAT
>JAUVDF010000059.1 GCA_030595455.1 Fidelibacterota bacterium
CTGGAATTATCCCATGGCTATCCCAATGCATGAAATACTGATGGGACTCATGGCTGGGAATGGCTTACTCTACAAAGCCGCCTCTGAAACCCAGATGGTGGGTCAAATAATTCAGAAAGTGATTGATGCCGGTGAATTGCCCCAGGATGTTTTTGTCCAGGTCAACGTACCAGGACGAATTGCCGGGAAAGCATTTCTTGAAGCTGGGATTGACAAACTCTTCTTTACTGGCAGTGTACCTGTTGGTAAAATATTGATGAAGAAAGCGGCTGAGACACTGACACCCATTTCTCTGGAACTGGGTGGGAACGACCCCATGATCATCTGTGCTGAAGCAAACTTAAAAAAAGCAGCTAGCGGAGCTATCTGGGCTGGCCTTTCAAACTCGGGACAGAGTTGTGCTGGCATAGAAAGGGTCTATGTTCATCGCGATGTTTATGAACCCTTCCTGAAGATTCTGAGAAAAAAGGTGGAAAAATTACGAGCCGGGAATCCAGATGCGGGCGAGACCCACATTGGGACGATGACGACCTCTCGTCAGCAAGAGTCAGTTCGTGAGATAATAAAGAAAGCCACGGACCAGGGAGCTACGATCTCTAGCACATCTATGGTTGATGAAAAAACTGAGCAGGTTTTACCAGCGATTATTCTAACTGATGTAACCCATGACATGGAAATTATGCGGGAAGAAACCTTCGGTCCAGTGCTGGGTGTCATGCCATTCGATACTATCGATGAGGCCATTCGCTTAGCCAATGATTCTGATTTAGGTCTAACCGCATCAATCTGGACTAAAAACCATCGTTTAGGACGACAGATCGCAGATCAGTTACAAGCTGGAGTCGTTACCATTAACAACCATCTGGTTACCCACGGAATTCCTAATCTTCCCTGGGGTGGTTTTAAGCAAAGTAGTGTGGGCAGGACCCATGGTGAGATCGGCCTGCAATCAATGACCGAAACTAGAGTAATCGTCACCGATCACCTCCCTCTAAACAAACATATCTACTGGACCCCGGTATCGGGTTTTGTCTATCGGCGCTGGGTTGGATTCGTCATGATGATTGGCGGATCCTGGACAGCTAAATTCAGAGGTCTTATAAAGCTTATTTTTGGTTTTCGGAATATCTGACCTTTTTAACGACAGTGAGGATAATATGAGTATTACTCGTAGACAAATTTTACAAATGGTGGGGGCTGGATTGGTTGCCACGCAAGTTCCTGCAGCTACTGCTGCAGGACTTTTCTCAAAATCCACCTTAAAACCACCCCGCCTAAAAGCGGGAGACACTGTCGGTTTGATTAATCCCGGCGGAGCTACTTTTCAAACTGATGACGTTACTGTATTTCAGGAGACACTGGCCGCGTTGGACCTCAAGATGAAGGCCGGGGAACACCTTCTGGATCGCTATGGCCACTTGGCTGGTACTGATAAAGCCAGAGCAGCTGACGTTAACAGCATGTTTGCTGATCCAGATATCGATGCGGTTTTTACTCTAAGGGGGGGTTACGGTTGTAATCGTCTACTAGATCGATTGGATTATAACACAATCAGCAAACACCCAAAAATCCTTATGGGTTATAGTGACATTACCGGACTCTTGCTCGCTCTGTATGCCAAAACTGGTCTTGTAACTTTTCATGGGCCTGTTGGTATTTCAACCTGGAATAAATTTTCAGCTGATTATGTCAAACGTTTATTATTTGATGCTGAAGCACTTGCTATGGAAAACCCAAAAGATATGGGAGATAATCTCACCCAAGTAAAAAATCGTGTTCTCACTATTAATAAGGGAATAGCTAAAGGTAGACTCGTTGGTGGAAACCTAGCGGTATTAAGTGCGATAGTCGGGTCTGACTATCTACCTGATTTCAAGAATAAAATTCTCTTCTTAGAAGAAGTTGATGAAAACCCTAAACGTGTGGACCGCATGATGACTCAACTCAAATTAGCTGGTATACTTGACAAAATTTCGGGTTTTGTCTTTGGGAATTGTAAAAGCTGTGGTCCAGAAAAAGGCTATGGTTCACTGACTCTTGAAGAGGTTTTGAATGACCATATCAAGCCTTTGGGTATCCCCGCATGGTATGGTTCCATGATTGGACATATTGCTGATAAATTCACAGTGCCCCTGGGAATTGAAGCAGAGATTGACGCTGCTAGTGGTAGGATAACCCTACTGGAGCCTGCTGTTATATAATGTATTAAATGCTTCTATTGTCTTCGCGAGCGAACATGTGAGCGCGGCGATCTCAGGCGCGAGATTGCTTCGTCAGTTTCCTCCTCGCAAAGACTAGATTAGGTTTATCAGTTTAGGCGATCCCACCGGTAACCGGGGCAATATTAATCCCAAAACTTTGAGTCGCTGAGGACCATTTCTCAGAGTCATTCCCAGTAAAAATAAAATCAGGTGTCGCTTTCTGAAAGAGCCAGTCACCATTTTCGATTTCGCGTTCTAGCTGTCCGGCATCCCAACCAGCATACCCCAACATCATTCTAAACTGTTGCGGACCTGTTCCAGCTTTGATGGCATCAATAATTTCAGAGTTACTGGTTAGCGAGAAATCGTGACTCACCGGAGTCGTTTCCTCGCTGGTAAAGTCTGAGCTGTGTAGTAAAAACCCTCGTTCCAAATCTACAGGTCCACCAAAATACATAGGTGAGATTATTTCATTAATATCATCATCGTTAATGATCAGAGAGGGGAATATTTTTTTGATTGATTCATCTTCAAACGATTTATTAATAATGAGACCCATGGCGCCTTTTAGATCGTGATCACAGATCAAGACCAGCGAATGAGCGAAGTAGGGATCGCTCAAATGCGGCATAGGGATGAGTATATGGCCTTTCATTGATGACATACTGAAATGTAGGTTTTATTCGGATGAATTGCTAATGTCGAAATAAAGCTCGGGGAAGAAAATTACATCCAGGCTGGGATTTCCGTCTACGCGTTCCAGCTACGCCGTGACAGGCAAATCCCAGCCGGGTCACATTACATAAGTTCTATCGTAAGGGAGTTAAGCGCAACTCCTTGACATCACCCAGCTCTTCACGATCCAAATGCATCTCTACGTACTGCCCTGCAAGCCAATCATCTATGAGGTCAGTATAATGGTCCTGAAGTGGCATTCCCACCTGCCCTGAGGCATTTGCCATCTGACTCTGCGAGGCATCAGACATATCAATTATAAGACGCATAGAAGCGGTCATCTCAGCCATGTAGGGCTTGGTAAATACATGGGTTGCCCGGTTAACAGTCTCACCATCGCCCCCAAATGGGAACGGTCCATAATTAAAGAATTTCGCAATCAAACCACCCTTGGCTTCAAATGGATGATGGAAAACTATATTGTGTATGGTACCCCATATCCACTTGGTATGATCGGCCGTCGCATATTTTTGTTCAAGACTCCCCAGCGCAGATTGAAAGGCTTCGACCAGGAGGTCATCCCGAGTTTCGACTCCATCTGTATCTATTTTATCATACCACTCGTGGGAGTTGTCTTCAAGCATCATTACCCAGCGATTTAGCGAAATGTACCAGGTATCTAAATACTGCTCAGCAAGCTCCATTCCCATATCATCAGCCCAAATCAATCTCAAAAAAGTCTCGAGGGTCTCATGATAGATAGATCCTTCAAATCCTTTTTCGTCTAAAACATGATCCCAATCTGCCAGAACCTCACGGATAGCTGAGTTTTCATCGGGTATAACTGCTATCAGATGTTTTAAGAAGACTGGAGCCAGATATGATTGTTGGTCGAATTGGATCGCAGCCATGTCGTCAGAAGTCAATTTATCTTTTGACTTAATTAGATCCTGAATGCGTTTTGTGCGATATTCAGGAGCATAAACGCCTGGCATTGGGTAAGGATAGTCCTTTCCATACGGTTCTGCATTGGCAGTTACAATCAGACCACCTTTCGGGTTGTAAAGATGGGGCATATCTTCAAAGGGGATATATCCATTCCAATCGTATTCTCCGGTACTGCCTGGAACAGGAAAGATACCAGACCCTTGCTTCCTTAGTGGAACTTTCCCAGCTCCATAATAACCAATATTTCCGTCTATGTCAGCATAGATAAAGTTCTGTGGGGCTGTTGAAAAATGTGAAATTGCCACCGTAAATTCGCCCCAGTCGCTGGCATGATTCAGTCGATAAAAGGCGGCCAATTCACCATTAAAGTGGTGCCCTGTCCAGGATAAGGCTAATACTTCCTCATCTTCCTTAATCACTGGGCCATGAATAGATTTCTTGATCTCAAAATCTTCAAGACGAAATCCTGATTCCTGGCTATCATCCTTGATACGAATGGTCTCTGGGATTATCTCAAAATCAACCCATTCACCCAGATAAGAATATTGATGCGGATTGTCAGGGTTGATCTCCTCAATGAATAAATCCTGTACATCGGGACCCATATTGGTCAGACCCCAGGCTATATTCCGATTATGGCCAATTAGGGCTGTCGGTAGCCCTGGGAAAAAACCACCCGCTACATCCAATCCAGGAGCATTAAGGTGAGCAAAATACCAGGGACCAGGTAGTCTGGAGCCATGTAAGTGGGGGTCACTACTGAGTATAGGTTTTCCAGATGCAGAGCGGGCACCAGAAACCACCCAGCTATTACTTCCGCCATTGGTTCCCAGTAGCTCTTTGAGTTGAGTGGCCTGAGAAATCAATTCGGCATCACCTTCTGTGGGAGTTCCGAATTCATCCAAAATTTTCAGGTGTTCCGCAGAATAATATGGAAATAATTCAGCTGTCTTATCCACACCTAATTTTTGATTCAACTGACGATAGATTAATTCCATGTCATAATTATAGGAGAGTTGCCAGCTTTGTAACTTAATGATAGCCAACATATCACTAATGGTCCACAATTCTGGACTATGCCCTAGTAGTCTAAACTCAATCGGTAAGTCCGGATCAGCTTTAATAAAACTATTGATACCGCCAATAAAGCTAGAAAGCATGGCTTGGACTTGAGGTGGGTTGCTTTTGAATAAGGCTTGAGCATTCCTTGGGCGTAGCATAATTTTTCTAAGGAAGCGATCCGATTTCAACATGCTTTCTCCTAGAATTTCACTCAAGCTTCCATTCCCAGCTGCCCGCAGAAACTCCATTTGGAAAAGACGATCCTGGGCCATGGCATATCCTAGACCAAAATAGACATCGGCTTCTGACTCAGCATAAATATGAGGTATCCCAGCTTTATCGCGTTGAATGGAGACCTCTGCCTCCAAGCCCTTTGCCTGAATTATTCCAGTATGCACCGGAATACCAATTCTTAGATAATGGTTAACATACAAGGTTCCGATTAGCAGAATAACAACAATACCAATAATGATTTTCTTAGTCATGCTCGCCCCTTTATCAATTATGATTCTAGATGGAGATAGATTAGTTGGTGGTAACTAGGAATAAAATGGTTTTTCTGGGTACGACAAGAGACGCAATAGCTCAGGCCTCTACCGATCAGCTTATCGACTTAGGACTTTAGCCACTTTCTCGGCAAGCGACAAATAGGTGGTTAATTTTCCACCAAAGATATGTAACAGCTTTGTGTCACCTTTAGCATGCAGATCCAGTTTGTATTCACGGCTGACATCTGACAGCTTACCTTTTTTCCGCACCAATGGTCTGGCCCCAATATAGATGTCTCGCACATCTTGTCGGAGTAGCTGATGATCCTGCTTTAAGTAAGCGTTTACCTGGTCCAACAAGTATTGAATATCAGCCTCCTGGGCATGCAGCTCATCCATGGAGCAGTTTTCTTCTCGCTCCGTGGTTCCAACCAGTGTTTGATCACTTTCAGGTTCCGGGATAATAAAGAATATCCGCTTCTCCCTGGTTTGCATAAACATAAGTTCTGGAACAACTAGACCATCAAATATCAAATGAATCCCACTTACTTTACGAATATGGAAGTTAGCCGGGAGCTTAAATTGCTTATTAACTTCATCTATCCATGGTCCCGTAGCATTGACCAATACTGGCGCCCTGAATTCACCCGCTGAAGACTGTATAAAAAACCCGGAGTCCTCCCAAACCATTTTCTGGATATCACAGTGAACCACGACGGTCCCACCTAAATCTTGAAAATCATCAGCGACCCTTCGAGCCAGTTCCCGATCATGGGTTTTTGCATCAACGTAAGACAGCACTGAAGAGAGACCCTCCCCCGTAAAAGCCGGGAAACGATCCTTAAAGGTTGCTATATTTTCTGTGCGTGATTTCCCAGCCGATTTGGATCCAGACAGGAAATCATACAGCCATAGTCCAAATCGAATCATCCAGGCCGGTCGTGGACTACTTTTGTAAATGGGCAA
>JAUVDF010000151.1 GCA_030595455.1 Fidelibacterota bacterium
TACTGGTAAATCTCTAATAGAGGCCTTTGTAAAAATTCCCACATTAAAATATGAATACGAGGTACAGGCTGAAATTGAGTATGGCTTCCAGAAAAGAGGCGCTGTTCGCTTAGGTTTCCCTTCTATTATCGGAGCTGGTAAGAATGCGACTTTTTTACATTATGAGGATAATCGAGGGAAACTTGATTCTGATGATATGTTGCTCATGGATGTGGGTGCAGAATGGGGCTTTTACTCAGCAGATATCAGTCGAACTGTTCCAATTGATGGCAGTTTCAGCCCTGAGCAGGCGAAAATATATCAGCTTGTTCTAGACGCTCAGGAAGCAGCCATTAATAGCGTTAAGCCAGGTAGTGCTTTCAGACAAACAAACATCGTGGCAATCGAAGTTGTTACGGAAGGTCTAGTACAACTGGGACTACTGGAAGGTGAAGTGAAAACGCTTATCAAAGAACGAGCCTATCGTAAATATTTTATGCATGGAACATCGCATTGGCTTGGCCTTGATGTCCATGATGCTGGCGGTTATGTCGGAGCGAATGGAAAACAGCATAAGTTAAAAGCCGGGATGGTATTGACAGTAGAACCAGGAATTTATATTTCCGAGTCTGAGGATGTCGATCCCAAGTGGTGGAACATCGGGGTAAGAATCGAGGATGACGTATTGGTTACAGCAAAGGGAAACCGAGTTCTTAGCGCTGATATCCCTAAGACTATTGCTGAAATCGAAGCCATTATGAAGCCTTGATTTGAGCTTGTTATGTCTTCCACAACAAAACAGAATAACCGCCGAGAGCGCAGAGAACGCGAAGGAGTATTTGTGGTCAGCTTTCCAACAAATGATTCGTTAAACAATCAGCATTATGATTGAAGTCGATAAAATAATGAGACAAGTTAAGCTGCTGACAACCTATCAAAAACTCTGCGTCTTTTGCGTCCTTTGCGGTTCAAAAAAAGCTTGGATAAAGGACTGACAATGTTTGACATGCGAATAACTCCCGTCTATATTGCGCGGCTTTGACAATGAAGTTAAGTTTGAACACATTGCCGAGAGGCAGATCAGAGCAGATCTTTGACAGCATAGCACAACTACAGCACGATGAAAGTATTGAGTGGAAACCACTCAGTCTAATACTCGATTTGAGTATTGATCACCATGACCAAAGTTTTTACTTAAAGGGACATGTCACATGTACTGGACTGTTTATTTGCAGCACAGGGATGGAGGAGTTTGAAGACACTCTCGAAGGGGACTTTGAATTCATATTGACCTATAACTCTAAGCATTTAGACGATAATGCGAGTGAAGAAATCATCCTGATCCCAGGACCGCAGATTGAATATGATCTTTATCCAGTGGTTCATGACATCGTACTGTTAGCTATTCCAATTTCGCATATTTGTGGACCTGATTGTAAGGCTGGTAAAGCCCTGCAAGAGGGGATACAGGAAGAGGCGAAACCGGATGAACGTTGGGCTAAGCTAAAAGATATGTTTAATGAATAGGAGATTTTAACTCGTGGCTGTACCAAAAAGAAAAACATCGCGGGCCCGAAGAGATAGACGCCGTACCCACTGGAAGGCTACTCTTGCCGGTCTTATCACTTGCTCAAATTGCAGCGAGCCAAAATTACCACACCGCGTATGTCCACATTGTGGATACTACAAAGGAAAACAGGTCATCATTCCTAAAGAGGTCTGATTCCAACAATGAAAATCGTGGTTGATATTATGGGGGGCGATAATGCCCCTTTTATCAATATTGAAGGTTCTATTCAATATTTAAATGATCCGCGAAGTGTGGGAGAGATCATTCTGGTTGGACCAGAAGTTTTAATCCGCGAAGAACTGCAAAAACGCTCTTTTGAGAGCCCCCGTTTACACATTCAGCATGCCTCTGAACAAGTGAGTATGGATGACTCCCCAACTCGTTCCTTTAAAGAGAAAAAAGATTCTTCGCTAAGAGTTGGCATTGAATTAGTCAAAAAGAACAGAGGTGATGCTTTTATTTCTGCTGGGAATACAGGGGCCACGATGGCCTACTCCCTCCTTTTATTAGGAAGAATTCCTGGTGTTGACCGACCCGCTATTGGCGCTTTCATGCCTCATGAAGAGGGTATGACACTCCTGCTTGATGTAGGGGCCGTCGCAGAAGCCAAACCTAAAAACTTACTTCAATTTGGAATTATGGGCAGTATCGTCTATCGCAAATTGACAAAAACTGATTCTGCCAGAGTCGCCCTGATGAGTATTGGCGAGGAAGCTGAAAAGGGAACACCGCTGGTCAAAGAGGCCAAGCGCCTACTTGAGGCAGCTGATATAGATTTTATGGGTTATGCTGAAGGACGAGACATCTTTAATGATAAATTTGATGTTATTGTCACAGACGGCTTTACTGGAAATGTCTCCCTGAAACTGGCTGAAAGCACATTTGAAACACTTTTCACCATGATAAAAAGTCGACTTGATAGACCCAGTCGCCTTATCGGAGCTCGGCTAATCAAGCCGGTCTTTACAGAACTAGTGGGCATTTTTGATCCAAATAATTATGGTGGGTCTCCCCTGCTGGGGATCAAGGGTATATCCCTTATTGCCCACGGAAGTTCCAATGAGAAAGCAATCAAGAATGCTTTATTTGAGGCTCAACGTCTGGTAAATTCAAATTTGATCCAGGCTATTGAGCAGGAAATCACAGCATCCTTATCCAATATTACCTATACGGATATGGATGAAGAAATCATACATCACTAATCAATTAGGATAAATTTAATGATCAGAGCTGCAATAACTGGTGTTGCCTCATATGTACCAGAAAAAGTTTTAACAAATTTTGACCTGGAGAAAATGGTCGATACAAATGATGAATGGATCGTATCCCGTACTGGTATTCGCGAGCGACGAGTTGCCGCTAAAGGTGAAGCTAGTTCAGATATGAGCGTGAAAGCAATCACAAAATTACTGGAGGAGACTGGTGTAAAAGCTGAGGAGATTGATGCAATCATTGTCGCTACAATTACCCCAGATATGGTATTTCCCTCAACAGCTGCTCTCATTCAAGAGAAAATCGGTGCAAATAAAGCCTGGGGATATGATCTCTCAGGAGCCTGCTCTGGTTTTCTATTTGCTTTAAAATCTGGCGCCGCATTGATTCAGACCGGACATAAGAAGGTCATTGTAGTGGGTATTGATACGATGAGTTCCATTCTTGATTATACCGATCGAAACACCTGTATTCTTTTTGGTGATGGTGGTGGTGCAGTGCTACTTGAGCCCACAGAAGATGAAAATTACGGTATTATTGATGAGATCCTCTTAATTGATGGATCTGGTGCTGATGCTCTACATATGAAAGCCGGTGGAAGTCGCAAACCCGCCACCCATGAAACAGTAGATGCCCGTGAACACTATATCTATCAGGATGGTAAATCTGTCTTTAAAAGAGCTTCAATAGATATGGCAAACGTAAGCCTGGAAATTCTTGAGAAGAATGACTTTAAAGCAGAAGATGTAGATATCTTTATCCCCCATCAAGCCAATAAACGAATCATTGATATGGCTGCTCGGAGAGCTGGCTTTAAAGATAATCAGGTTTTACTGAATATTGATAAGTATGGTAATACCACTGGGGGTACACTGCCACTGGGTTTGGATGAAGTTGTACGCGAAAAGCGAATCAAAGATGGTGACTTAGTGCTCTTGGCAGCATTTGGTGCTGGTTATACCTGGGGGAGTGTTCTCCTACGTTATGGACCTAGCAGAAAGGCATAAGCCATGAAGCGTGCACTCATATTTCCTGGACAAGCATCCCAGTTTGTAGGCATGGGTCAAGAT